>JAIEQN010000870.1 GCA_019747685.1 Gemmataceae bacterium | reverse complement strand
CACGGCGAGGTCGTCCGCGGCCTCCGCCGCCGGCGGCCGGGGATCGACCTGGTCCGCTCCCGGGACGTGCTGCCCGAAGGCACGCCCGACCCGGAAGTCCTGGCTTGGGCGGCGGCCGAAGGCCGGGTCCTCGTCACCAACGACCGGAACACCATGGTCGGGTTCGCCTACCGCCGGGCGGCGGCCGGGGAGCCGGTGCCCGGGCTGATCGCCACCACCAACGAGCAGGCCATCGGCCCGGCGATCGACGACATCCTGCTCGTCGCCGAGTACATGCCGGCGGACGAAATCCGGGACCAGGTCGTCGTCTACCTCCCGTTCCGCGGGTAGCGGCCGGGTTTACTTCTTCCCGTCGAACGGCGGCCAGGTGGATGTCCTCTTCGCCCTGCCGGTCGACCCGACGGCCGTCACCAGCGGGGTCGAGTTCGGCGCGACGAGCGACGGGTCCCTCGCCACCCTGAACGGGAGCTTCGGGGGCTTCACCGGCTTCCCGTACTTCACCACCGGCCTGGCGACCTTCCCGCAGGACGGGAGCACCGTGAACTTCGGCCTGGCGTTCCTGAGCGGGAGCTTCACCTCCGAAGTGGCCCCTGCCGCGGTTCCCGAGCCGGCGACGCTGGCCCTGGTGGCCGGGGCCGTCCCGTTCGCGGCCGCCGTCCGCCGCCGCCGGGCCGCGAAGGCGTAACGACCCGAATCCCGACGGGGTTCAGCCGACGACCGGCCGGGGCCACCCCCCGGCCGGGTTCACTTCCCGGCGTCGAGCAGCCCCCGGCTCTTGAGCCACTCGGCCAGCCGGTCCGGCCAGCCGGCGGTCGCGGTCTCCCCGCCGGTCCACTTCGGGTCCCGGCCCAGCCCGACCCCGTGCCGGCCCTTCTCGTAGACGTGCAGCTCGCACGGCACCCCGGCCTTCTTGCACGCCAGGTAGAACCGGATGGCGTTCTCCGGCACCACCGCCGTGTCGACGTGGGTGTGGAAGAGGAACGTCGGCGGCGTCTCCTTCGTCACCCGCTCGTCGTTGCTCAGGTCCTCGACCAGCTTCGGGCTGGGGTTCACCCCGAGCAGGTTCGTCCGCGACCCGCCGTGCGTCACCCCGTCCCTCAACGAGATCACCGGGTAGGCCAGGATCAGGAAGTCCGGCCGGCTGCTCTGCTTGTCGGTGGCGTCGCCGGTGGTCAGGCCGGCGTCGAAGTGCGTCCCGGCCGAGCTGGCCAGGTGGCCGCCGGCGGAAAAGCCCATGATCCCGACCCGCTTCGGGTCGATGCCGTAGTCCTTCGCCTTCGCCCGGACGAGCCGGATGGCCCGCTGGGCGTCCAGCAGCGGGGCCGGGTGGAGCGGCCCGGGCCGGTCCTTGGTGACGATCCGGTACTTGAGTACGAAGGCGGTGACGCCGAGGCCGTTGAGGAACTCGGCGACTTGCTTGCCCTCGTGGTCGTCGGCCAGGAACCCGTACCCGCCGCCGGGGCAGATCACGACCGCGGCCCCGTTCGGCTTCTCCGGCCGGAAGACGGTCAGCGTCGGCTTGTCGGCGGCCGACTCGCCGACCGCGTTGGGGGCCTGGCCGTCCCACAGCGGGACGACCTCCGGGGCCGGGGCGAGGAGCAGCGCGAGCGCGAGCATGGGGCACCGGGGTGATTGGTGGCACAGGCCTCCCGGCCTGTGCTTCTCCAGCCGCACAGGCCGGGAGGCCTGTGCCACCGAGGCCGACTATCTTTCCGGCCGGGCGAACCGTATACTACTGGTGCCCGTCTAACGATGGGAGTCCCTACCGGGGGCGATCTGGTATCGACCGGGTATCGGACGTGTTCGGTCGCGTGTCGTGGTTGATCAGTTGGCCACGTAAAAAGCTGATCAAAAAAGTAACTGCTGAACCGCAGTTCTCCCTCGCGGCGTAAGTAATTACCCGCGCCGGTCACGGCCCTTCGCCTGAGAGGGTCGTGTCCGGACGCAAGTCAGGCTCGCGGGAACCCGAGGGCCGGGGACACCACCCGGCCCGCCTCGGCGGCGGTTCTTGCTAAACCTCCTGGCCGATAGCCGACCGGAAACCCTGCCCGTCGGAGTTCCGGAAGGCGAACGCGAGGCCGCCCTCGGGTGGGCCTCGGGAGTAGACGAGCTACACACGTAGACGCCGGCACGGAAGTGCCACGGGACCCGGGTTCAATTCCCGGCGCCTCCACTCGACACGACCCCGACGGGGAAGCCGATCCGGCTTCCCCGTCCACGTTTCCGGGGCGGCCGGCGGGCGGTTCCGGCCCGCCACGGGGCTTGCATCGGCCGGGGTGTGAGCCGATGATGGGCGGCGGGCCGCACCCCCCGCCCCGACCCCCCGACCGCCCATGTGGCCGCCCGACGCCGAACTCTTGACCGCCTGGCAACGGCTCCTGGCCGACCCGGACACCGCCGGGGCGTTCGCCATCGCCGTCCTCCGACCGCTCGAAGCCGACCTGGCCGACCGGTTCCGGTCCGACCACCCCGACGACCTCGCGGCCGCGGCCGACACCGCCGTGGCCGCCCTCGTCCGCCGCCCGGACCGGTACGACCCGGCCCGGCTGCCGGTCCGGGCGTACCTACTCATGGCCGCCCGCCGGGACCTGCTCAACCTCCGCGACCGGGAGCGGCGGCACCACCGCGGGCGAATCCCGTGGGCGGCCGTCGAACTCGACCCGCCGGCCGGGAATGACGAGGGGGAGGACGACCCCCCCGGGTTCGACTCGCCCGCCCTGGCGGCCGCCATTGAGGAGCTATCCGCTGTCGAGCGTCAGGGCCTCGACCTGATGCGGGCCGGGGTGAAGGACACGCCCGCGTTCGCCCGGCTGCTCGGCATGGCTGACCGGCCGGCCGGCGAGCAGGCGGCCGAGGTGAAGCGGCTCAAGGACCGGATCATGGCCCGGCTGAAGCGGGCCGGGAGGCGGACATGAACGATTCCGTCCGGCGGCTGGCGAACCGGGTGGCGGTGGACCCGTTCTTCCTGGCGTTCGCCCTGGCCGAGTACGCCCGGGCCGAGGGGCTGGACGACGCCGGGCTGGCGGCCGCCCTGGGGACCGACGCCGACGGGCTGGCCCACGCCCGGCTCTGCCGGACGCCCCGGGCCGACCCGGACGGGTTCCGGGCCGACGTCGAGCGGATCGCCGGCAAGTTCGGGCTGGACCGGCAGGTGTTGGCCC
>JAIEQN010000692.1 GCA_019747685.1 Gemmataceae bacterium | reverse complement strand
GTGCCACCGAAGACATCACCACCCCATGACCGACCCGATCCCCGCCGACCAGCCGTCCGACCTCGACGCCGTCCGTTCCAGGCTGGAGGCGACCGAGCAGCAACTGGCCAACTACAAGCTGGTGGCGGCCGACTACGAGAACGCCCGGAAGCGGATGGTCCGGGACGCCGAGGCGTTCAAGAGGTACGCCGCCGAGGGGCTGGTCAAGGACCTGCTCACCCCGCTGGACAACCTCGACCGGGCGCTGACCGCGGCGAAGGCGGCCGGCGAGTCCGGCCCGCTGGTGGCCGGGGTGGCGGCCACCGCCAGCCAGCTCCTCGACGCCCTCCGCCGGCACGGCGTGACCCGGATCGAGGTCGGGCCCGGCACCCCGTTCGACCCGCACGTCCACGAGGCGGTCAGCCAGCAGCCGACGAACGACTTCGAGCCGGGGCAGGTGGTGCTGGTGGTGGCCCAGGGGTTCCAGCTGCACGACCGGGTGTTGCGGCCGGCCGCGGTGGTCGTGGCGTCCGCCCCGCCGGCCGGCGGGCACGCCGGGTAGCACGTCCCCCGCCGGGTCCGGTAGAATCGGGGCCGGAGGCGCCGCCGATGCCGATGCACGACTGGACCCGGGTCCCGCCGAACGAGTACCACACGTTCCACGTGTTGTGGCTCGGCCGGCTGGTCGAGGCGTTGAACTCCGGAATCTTGCCGGCGGGCTACGGGGCGCTGGCCGACTACACCGCGCCGCCGTACGTCCCGGACGTGGTCACCCTCTCGACCGGGCCGGGGCCCGGCCGGGCGGAACGGGCCGGCCGGGCCCCGGCCGCCCGGCCGGTCGCCACCCTGACCGCCGACGAGGTGGTGAAGAAGCGGCCGCCGGGCGGCCGCCGGCGGGTGACGATCCAGCAGTTCCCGGGCCGCCGGGTGGTGGCGGTGATCGAGTTGGTGTCGCCGAGCAACAAGGCGAAGAAGGCCGAGTTCGCCGACCTCGTCGGCAAGTCCGTTCAGCTCCTCCTGCACGGGGTCCACGTCTTCTTGATCGACCCGCTGCCGCCGACCCGGCGGGACCCGCACGGGCTGCACGCGGCCGTCTGGAAGGACCTGACCGGCAAGCGGTCGGTCCCGCCGGCCGGCAAGCCGCTCACCCTGGCGTCCTACGCCGCCCTCGGGAACGACCGGTTCCTGGCGTTCGTCGAGCCGACCGCGGTCGGCGACCCGCTCCGGCCGCTCCCGCTGTTCCTGACCCCCGAGTTGCACGTCATGGCCCCGCTCGAAGAGACCTACGCGGCCGCGTGGGGGGGCGTCCCGGACTTCCTCCGGGCGGCCGTCGAGGGCCGGGACCCGTAGCCAGGCCGCCCCGGCGGCGGGTAAACTGGACCGGTCGGCCCCTCGCCTCCTCCCCGACCGGTTTCCCCCGATGCTTCCCCTTTCCGGCCGGCCCGCCCGTCTCCGGTGGCACGGGCCTCCCGGCCCGTGGGCCGCCTCCCGCCGCGAGTTCCTCCGGGTCGGCGGCCTCGCCGTCGGCGGGCTGGGCCTGCCGGCGTTGCTGCGTGCCGGGGAAACAGGGGGTTCACGCCCCCCGCTCGCCAGGCCCCGCGCCAGGTCCTGCATCCTGATCTTCATGGACGGCGGGCCGAGCCACCTCGAACTGTGGGACCTGAAGCCGAACGCACCGGCCGAGGTCCGCGGCGAGTTCAAGCCCATCCCGTCGTCCGTCCCCGGGCTGGCCGTCGGCGAGCTGCTCCCGCTCACGTCCCGGCAGATGCACCACCTGGCCCAGGTCCGGTCGGTCCGGCACGGGGTCAACGACCACAACGCCGGCAGCTACTACATGCTCACCGGCCGGCACCCGGCCGACGGCGGCAGGCTGATCGTGGCCGACGGGCCGACCAACTTCCCGGCGGTCGGGGCGGTCGCGGCGAAGGCCCGGCCGGTCGGCAAGCCGATCCCGCCGTTCGTCCACCTGCCCGAGTACCAGTGGAATAACGGGGTGGACATCGCCGGCCAGGGGGCCGGCTTCCTCGGGGCCGCGTTCGACCCGCTCGTCGGCGGCGACCCGAGCCTGCCGGGCTACTCTGTCCCCGGGCTCGACCTCCTACCCGAGGTGCCGCTCGACCGGCTCGGCCGGCGGGAAGACCTACGGCAGGCGCTCGACCGCACCGTCGGGGCGGTCGGCGACGCCGAGGCGGTCGGGCGGATGGACGTGTTCCGCCGGAAGGCCGTCGAGGTGGTCACGTCGCCGGAAACCCGGCGGGCGTTCGACCCGTCCCGGGAGCCGGCCGCGGCCCGCGACCGGTACGGCACCGACCCCGGCAGCGACCGCGGCATCGAGGCCCGGAAGTTCGGCGGGCTGCCGCACATCGGGCAGACGTTCCTCTTGGCCCGGCGGCTGGTCGAGGCCGGGGTGCGGCTCGTGACCGTCATGACCGGCCGGCGGATCGACCAGGCCTGGGACACCCACCGGGACCACTTCGGGCTGATGCGGCGGTCGCTGTGCCCGCCGTTCGACCGGGCGTTGTCGGCGCTGTTGGAAGACCTGCACCAGCGGGGTCTGCTGGACGAAACGCTGGTGGTGGTGATGGGCGAGTTCGGGCGGACGCCGAAGATCGGGTACGTCACGTCGGGGGCCGGGGCGTCGAAGGACAACGGCCGGGACCACTGGCCGTACTGTTACACGGTGTTGTTCGCCGGGGCCGGGGTGCCGGGCGGGGCGGTGGTCGGGTCGAGCGACGCGACGGCGGCCGAACCGCGGGAGCTGCCGGTCGGCCCGGAGGATGTCGTGGCCACAATTTACGCCCTCCTCGGCATCGACCTCGGGCTGGAGCTGCACGACGGCCAGGGCAAGCCGCACGCCCTCTGCACCGGCCGGCCGATCCGGGGGCTGGCCGGGTAGAATCGACGGGGGAGGTGCCGCCGATGCCGATGCACGACTGGACCCGGGCCACGCCGAACGAGTACCACTCGTTCCACCTCTCGTGGCTGACGTTCCTGATGGGGTCACTGAACAACGACCTGCTCCCGCCGGAGTACGAGGCGTTCTCCGACCACACCACCCCGCCGTACGTGCCGGACGTGGTGACGCTGCACGCCGGACCGAACCTGCCGGGAGCCAACCCCGGCCGGTCGGCCGCTGTGGCGGTCCCCCGCGCCACGGTCGCCCTGACCGCGG
>JAIEQN010000139.1 GCA_019747685.1 Gemmataceae bacterium | reverse complement strand
GTTCCCGGCCCTCCTACTCACCGCCGCCGTCTCCGCCGGCCAGCCGCCGGCCTCTCACCCGCCCGGGGTGGTCGTCCCGGCCGGCCAGCCGCCGGCCGCCCTGCCGAAGGAAGCCCCGCCCGCCCCGACCCCGCCGGCCGCCCCGAACGGGACCAGCGGCAACGGCACGAACGGGAACAACGGCCCGCCGGGCAACCCGGCGACCATCGAACAGATCAAGACCGAGAAGGAGGAGACCCCGCCGGAGCGGACCAAGTACCTCCTGGAACGGTCCCTGGCCGAGACCCGGCTGGGCAAGCTGTTCGAGAACCGCGGCATCCTGGTCTACGGGTGGACCCAGATGTCGTACACCCCGAGTACGGCCAGCGGCACCAACCTGCCGATGACGTTGAACGACCGGGCCAACGAATTCCTGATGAACCAGAACTACCTGATCGCCGAGAAGACGATTGACACCTCGAAGAAGGAGTTCCAGCTCGGGTGGGCGATGAACTGGATCCTGCCCGGGTCGGACGCCCGGTACACCATCATCCGCGGGCTGTGGGACGACCAGCTTCGCAAGAACAACGGCGGCCCCGAACTCTACCCGATCGACCCGTACCAGTTCTACGTCCAGGCGTGGCTCCCGAACCTCGGGCCGAACGGGACGAAGGTGATCGTCGGCCGGTTCGCCACCCACATGAGCTACGAGGTCATCCAGGCCGTCGACGCCCCGTTCGTGTCCCGGTCCTACGGGTTCCAGTACAACCCGTTCACCCACACCGGGGTGTGGGCGACGACCCAACTGAACGACGACTGGTCGGTCGGCAACGGGCTGGCCACCGGGAACGACACGTTCATCGACCCGGCCAACCGGCTGACCTACCTCGGCCGGCTCATGTGGGCCCCGAAGGAGGGGAAGACCCAGGTGATCTTGAACACCTCGGTCACCAACCCGACGTACGACGCCAGCCAGGCGTTCCCGTTCTACAACGACTACAACCTCCAGGTGATCCACAAGTTCACCGACAAGCTGACCTACGTCCTGGACGCCACCTACTCCCACATCAGCGACGCCCCGCTGCCCAACGGCACCACCGGGTACGCCGACTGGTACGGGGCGGTGAACTACCTGATCTACTCCCACACCGACACCGTCGCGAGCACCCTCCGGGCCGAGGTGTTCAACGACACCACCGGGTTCCGGACCGGGTACGAGGGGCTGTACACCGAGGTCACCTACGGGGTGGCCTGGAAGCCGTGCCCGGGGCTGCTGATCCGGCCGAGCGTCCGGTACGACTACAACGGCTACAGCCGCCCGTTCGAGGGGAGCCACGACCTCTGGACCGGGACCCTGGAGGCCATCGTGCGGTGGTGAGGCCGGTGCCGGCGGGCCGTCTCCCTCGGCCCGCCGGCATTTCCCGAAATCCGCGGTTTCGCCCTTGACGAGTGGCCGCCGGTCGTTTAGCTTCTGTCTTCAACGCTGAGACAAACACCTGGGTTCTCGGGCCGGCTCGCACGGCCCGCCCCGCAGCCACGGACGGTTCGGGATGTCGGCCACGTCCCCCCCCCCACGGACGGCCACCGCCCACACGATGACGCCCGCCGGGCCGTCCGGCCTGGTCGTCGCCGCCCCGGCCAAGCTCAACCTGTTCCTCGAAGTCCGGGGCAAGCGGCCCGACGGCTACCACGACCTCGAATCCCTGATGGTCGGGGTGGACCTGTACGACACCCTGGAGGTTCAGCCCGCCGCCGGCGGCCGGATCACCCTCGCCTGCGACCCGCCCGGCCTCTCGACCGGCCCCGACAACCTCGTCTGGCGGGCCGCCGACCGGCTCCGCACGGCCGCCGGCCGGCCGGACCTCGGGGCCGCCATCCGCCTGACCAAGCGCATCCCGGCGCAAGCGGGACTGGCCGGCGGGTCGAGCGACGCGGCCGCCGCCCTCGTCGGCCTCGACCGCGTCTGGGGGCTGGACCGGCCGAAGGCGGAGCTGGCCGCAGTCGCGGCGGAGATCGGCTCCGATGTCGCGTTCTTCCTCGACCTGCCGGCGGCGCGGTGTACCGGCCGGGGCGAGGTCGTTTCTCCGGAGCGACCCGGGGCGGGGTTCCACTTCGTGCTGGTCTGCCCGCCGGTCGGGCTGGGCACGGCGGACGTCTTCCGCCAACTCCGCGTCCCCGACACCCCCGTCTCCGGCGACGCCGCCCGGGCCGCGTTCCGGGCCGGCGACCCCGAGGCCCTGGGGGCGGCCCTGTTCAACCGGCTGGAAGAACCGGCGTTCGGGCTTGCCCCGCTTGTGAAGGCTGTGTATCAGCGTCTGGCCGGCCTGAACCCCGCCGGGTGCCGGATGTCCGGCAGCGGGTCGGCCGTGTTCGCCGTCGCCCGGGATGCCGCCGACGCGGCCCGGGTGGCGGCCGCGTTCCGGGCCGCGACCCCGCCCGCCGAACCGGAGTCCCGCGTCCTCCTCGTCCGTTCCCGTCACCTCGTCCCCGGCTGAAGGAGCCTACCGGTGGTCATCACGGAAGTCCGCATCAAGCTGTGCGAGGAGAACAACGAGCGGCTGCTCGCGTTCTGCTCGGTCACCTTCGACAACGCCTTCGTGGTCCGGGACCTGAAGCTGATCGAGGGCACGAAAGGCGTGTTCGTGGCCATGCCGAGCCGGAAGCTGACCGACCGGTGCGGCAAGTGCGGGTGCAAGAACCACCTGCGGGCCCGGTTCTGCAACGGGTGCGGGCTGCGGCTGGACGAGGCCCGGGCCACCCGGGACGCGGACGGCCGGGCCAAGCTCCACGCCGACATCGCCCACCCGATCCACAGCCGGGCCCGGGAGGAGGTCCAGGGGGCCGTCGTCCGGGCGTACTCGGAGGAGAAGGAGCGGGCCCAGCAGCCCGGTTACGTCTGCACCTACGACGACTTCGACTACGACGCCGACGACCTGCCGGCGACCTACGCCGGGGTGGTCGGCGAGGTGGGCGGGCGGACGGCCCGGCCGCACGGCCCGCATCCGGCCCCGAAGGGGACCCACTTCGGGAAGACCCCGGCCCCGGCGGCGGCCCGGATGACGAAGGCCGACGACGGGTTCGCCACCGGGATCGGGTGAACGACCGGTCCGTGGGGCGCGGGCCTCCGGCCCGCTCTTGTATTGCCCCGACAAGAGCGGGCCGGAGGCCCGC
>JAIEQN010000106.1 GCA_019747685.1 Gemmataceae bacterium | reverse complement strand
CTTCGGGCGAAGCCGGCCCGGGCCGTCCTGGCCCGGGCGGGGTTGGTCAATCGACCCGCCGGTCGGCGGGCGGGGTCTCCGGCTGGGGGGCGCGGGCGGCCGGGGCGGTCCCGGCCTGTTGCCGCCATACCCCCGGGCTTACCTCCTCATACCTCAGCACCCGGGTCCCCGAGCTGGTATGGACGGCCACCTCGTGGGTCTTCCGGGCGGCCGGCTTCGGGGCCGGCTTGGATGTCTCGGCCGGCTTCGGCGGGTCCTTGACGACCGCCTCCTTCGGCGGGGTGAAGGCGTCCTTCGCCCCGGGCTTCGGCTCGGCCGGGCCGATCAGCCCGGCGGTCGCCCATTGGCCCTTGCCGAGACCCGACTTAAACGTCTGCCCGAGGTACGGGCCGAATTCGGAGAGGGCGTCGCCGGCCAGGTCCTTCGGCAGCTCCTTCGGGGCGAACGCCTTCGGGTCGGCGAACAGGTCGGCCGTCAGCACCGTCCCGGCCGGGATGTCGGCCACCGCCACCGGGACGGCCACCGTCTCCGGCTTCGGGGCCGGCGGCGGGGCCACCCCCTCCCCGTCGTCCCGCACCTCGGCCTTGGTCTTGTCGTCCTGGAGCAGCTTGATGACCGCGTCGATGTCGTAGCCCGCGTCCTCCGGCGGGTCCTTGTCCTCCGGGTTCCGCAGGAGCAGGCTGATCTCGCAGCTCCGGGCCAGGGCCAGCTTGATCAGCAGGGCCTGCCTCCGGTCGACCGCGAACGACACCGTGTTCACCGACTGGAACGACCCCTCCTTCGGGATGATGACCTGGTTGTCCACCGCCAGCACCAGCATGTTGACCAGGATCGGCAGGGCCCGGACCTGGTTCTTCAGCCGGATGCTGGCCAGCACGTCCACCCGGGACCCCGGGCCGACGAACCCGGCGACCGCCTGGGCCACGTTCACCTGGAGGCTGGCCATGCTCATCCCCGGGGGGATGCTGACCGCCCCGCCCTTGGTCAGGTCGGCCGGGTTGAACGCCTCGTCCGCCCGGACCGCCCGGGTCAGCCGCTTGTCGGCCAGCTCCTCGACCGCCTCCACCGCCTTCGCCGGGACCGCGTCCCGGCTGACCTGCTTCTTCTTCACCAGCTTCGGCAGGTCGTCCTTGGTCAGCATGGTGCCGACCGGCAGGTCCTTGGCCGCGACCAGCAGCTCGACCGTCTCGACCACCGGGGTCTTGGCGCTCATCCGGGAGGTCAGGAAGGCGGCGGTCAGGCCGCACCCGACGGCCACCGCCATCAGAACCAGGTTTTTCTGCTTCATGGTGTGCTCACTCGGGGCGGGTCGGTCGGGGCGGTCGGGTCGTCCGGGTTCCGCCGGGCCGACCGGGGTTGCCGGGTCCTCCGGGGCTGCCGGGGGTCGCGGTCTTGCGGCCCCGCCTTTCCATTCGGCCGGGCGGCGCCGGTCGGTTCAATCTTTCCATCCGGGGCGGTCGTGCCGATCCTCCGCACCTTACCGCGGGGCGGCGGAATCTTGAGGCCGGGGCCGAACCCGGCTCAGGCGGTCAGGACCAGGGCGTACCACAGGTACAGGAGGAAGCCGACGCACAGCGGGACCCCGTACGGCAGCTTGACCCACCGGGACCGCCGCTCCTTGGCCCGGCGGGCGGCCAGCCCGGCCTGCCCGCCGGCGAACAGCCGGAGGTCGACCATGATCTCGGCCACGGTCCGGGCGTTCTCCCGGAACCGGCCGCGGAGGACGATCATCACCAGCCCGAACAGCCCGCCGACCACCGCGGCCGCGCAGAACGCGGCCACCACCACGCCCGGCCCGCTCGGGGTGCCGGGGCCGCCGGCCCCGAAGTAGGCCCCGGCCCAGGCCCCGAACCCCATCTGCATCTTCACGTCCCCGACCCCGACCCCGCCGACCGCCAGGAGCGGGAACAGGAGGCCGAACCCGACCGCGGTGCCGAGGACGGCCGCCCCGAACCCGCCGGCCCCGGCGTCGGCCGGGACGCCCAGGTCGTGCAGCCCGCCGAGCATCCAGCCGGACAGCACCAGCGGCAGGGTGGCCCAGTTCGGGACCTTGTACGCCCACCCGTCGACGGCCGCGGCCAGGATCATCCCGAGGCAGATCACCACCACCGGCCCGAGGTTCGGGACGGCCGGGGTGGCGGCCGCCCACGCCCGGTCGGCGAGAACGGCGGCCGCGACCCAGAGGGCGGCCAGGGCCGGCATCCGGGCCATCTGGAAGACGAACGCCCGGTCGATCCCGAGGTCGTGCGTCGGCGGGGCGGTCCGGCGGGGGGCGGAGGTTTCGGTCGCCATTGGAAGGTCGCTCGACGGGGGCGGGCGAGGGGTGCGGTGGCGCCGGCCGGAACGCCGGCGCGGCACAGGCCTCCCGGCCTGTGCCCTGTAACAGCACAGGCCGGGAGGCCTGTGCCACCAAGTTCTGGGTGGCACAGGCCTCCCGGCCTGTGCGGGCCTGCTTAGCTGCCGACCTGGCTGGCGACGGTGCTGAAGGTGGCGTTGGCGTTGCTCCCGAGCGTCGTCACCGCGGCGATGCAGACGACGATGATCAGGGCCAGCATGACCGCGTACTCGACGGCCGTCGGGCCGTCCTCGTTCTTCAGGAACTCGACGAAGCTCTTGGTGATCGCGCGCACGGTCCGTTCTCCTGTGGGTGGGGTCGTCGCCGGCCGGGTTACGGCGGCGGCTTGACGTTCTGCAGCGCCGTGTTCGAGTACATCGAGTTCGTCGTCCCGCCGATGTTGCTGACCGACGCGATGACCGCGACGATCAGGGCGAGGACGACGGCGTACTCGACGGCGGTCGGGCCGTCTTCCTCCCGGAGGAAGTCGACCACCAGCCGGGTACTCCGGCCGAGCATGGGAGGACTCCGAGGCGGGCGGCCGCCCGCGGGGCGTGGCGCCCGGCCGCCCCGCCCGCTCGGGTGCGGTGCGGCGACCGGGTCCGGGGCGATTCGTCGGTCCGGCACGGGCCGGGCGTCCGAGTCACGCCCGAACCGTAGGTCGGCCGGCGGGGGGAGTCAACCGGCCCGGCGGTGGAAAAGCCCACGCCTGTCGGGCTTGTCGGACAGTCGGGCGACGCGGGGTTCAGACGCCGGCGAAGTGTTCGGCCCGGGCCGCGAGTGCGGCGACCCGGCCGGCGGCCGCGACCGGG
>JAIEQN010001097.1 GCA_019747685.1 Gemmataceae bacterium | reverse complement strand
GCGCGGGCCGGCCGGGGTCGCACCCCGCCAGCAGGGGGAGTGCGACGAGCAGGAACCGCCGGCGGCTGGGCACGACCGCCATCCGTTCGCCCTCCGGCCCGGGGCGGGCGGGCCTCACTTCGCCAGGTCGGCGCAGACCAGCTCCTTGTCGTTCCGGACGTACACCCGCTTGTTGGCGTAGGCCGGGGCGCACCAGACCACCTGCCGGCCGAAGCCCGTGTCGTTCGTCGGGTCCAGGAGCTTCGCCCGGCCCGCCTCCTTGTACCCGTCCTTGGACATCGTCCCGATCACCAGCTCGCCGGTCTCGGCGAAGAAGAAGTACCGGCCGCCGTTCCGGACGATGAACGCCGTCCCGCTGCCGAGGACCTTGCCGACCGGGCCGGGCGAGGCCCACAGCCGCTCGCCGGTGGTGGCCGACACCGCCCGCAGGTTGCCCCCCTCGTCGTACCCGTACAGGGTGTCGCCGTCCAAAAACGGCTGGACGTTGACCGGCGAGAGGCCCATCCCGCCGTCGTCCTTGAACACCACCTCCACCCCCGGGGTGTCCGGCTTCAGCTTGAGCAGCAGGCTCTTGCCCTGGTAGCCGCCGACGTACAGGAAGTCGCCGCTCTTGACCGGGGTCATGATGACCGACCCGCTGGTCGCGTCGTACCGGGTGGTCCAGTACTGCCGGCCGGTCTCCGGGTCGTAGCCCCGGACGGCCTCCGGGCCGGTGACGACCAGTTGTCGCTTGCCGGCCGCCTCGATGATCGTCACCGGCGAGTAGCCCTGCTCCTTCTGGGTCCCGGCCTTCCAGAGTTCCTTCCCGGTGTCCTTGTCGAAGGCGACGACGTGGCTCCCCTCGCCGCCGGCCAGGGTGATGAGCTTCTGGCCGTCGATGAGCGGGTGGGCGGCGTACCCCCACAGGGCCGGCTTGGTCTTGTACTCGGCCGGCAGGTCGTGCTGCCACAGGACCTGCCCGGACGCGGCGTCGAAGGCGATCAGGTGGCCCACCGCCCCGAGGGTGTACACCTTCCCGCCGTGGACGAGCGGCGTGCACCGCGGCCCGGACGGGTACGACACGTTGGTGGTCACCGGGTACTCGTGCTTCCACAGCTCCTTCCCGGTCGCCTCGTCCAGGCACCGGACCCGCTCGGTCCCGGCGTACTTCTTCCGCTCGAAGTTGGGCACCAGGACCTTGTCGGCGGTGACGAAGTCGGCGACGTAGACCTTCCCGCCGGCGACGGCCGGGCCGGCGTACCCGCTGCCGGCGGGCACCCGCCAGACGACCCTCGGGCCGCCCGGGGGGAAGGCGTCGAGGACGCCGGTCTCCGGCCAGACGTTGTCCCGGTTCGGGCCCATCCACTGGGGCCAGTCGTCGGCCCCGGCGAGGGGGGCGAGGGCGGCCACCAGGGCCGCGGCGAAGGCCGTCCGAACAACCATCATCCACCTCCGATGTGGGGCACCGACTCCCGGGCTGACTTCGCGGCCCGGGTATGATACAAGGGACGGGTATGGAGAAGTCGCCCACCGTCGCCGTGCTGGCCGGCATCAACGGGGCCGGGAAGACCACCGCCTCGCAGACCATCCTGCGGGAGGCGCTCCGCGTTCCCGTGTTCGTGAACGCGGACACCATTGCCCGCGGGCTGAACGCCTTCGCCGTCGAGTCGATGGCCGGGAAAGCCGGGCGGATCATGCTCGACCACCTGCACGAGCTGGCCGCCGCCCGGAAGGACTTTGCGTTCGAGACGACCCTGGCGGCGCGAACCTATGCCCCGTGGCTCGGCAAGCTCCGCGCCGGTGGGTACACCGTCCACCTGCTGTACTACTGGCTGGATAAGCCGGACCTGGCCGTCCGGCGGGTGGCCGACCGGGTCGCGGCCGGGGGCCACGACATCCCGGAGGAAACGGTACGCCCGGAGCGTTCGGAACTTCCTCGACCTGTACCGCCCGGTGGCGACGACCTGGCAGGTGTTCGACAACAGTTACGGGCGTTCGGTGCTGATCGCCCACAACAACAGCTTCTACGACACGATCGCCGACCGGGACCGGTGGGACCTCTTCCTGCGGAGTGCGAACGATGACGGAACAAACCCTGCCGACGGCTGACCTGATCGACCCCGCCGCGATGGACCGGGCCCACGAGCGGGCCGCCCGCGTCGCCCTGCTCGAACACGCCCGCATGGGGCGGTCGGTCCACGAGTCTCGGAACGGCCACATCGTCGAGGTGACGCCGGCCGAAATCTTCGCCCGGTACGGGCTGGACGAGAACGGCAAGCCGCGGCCGTGAGCCCCCGGCCCGGCCGGCGGGTCACTCCCCGAGGTAGGCGGCGCGGACGCGGGGGTCGTTGAGGAGCACGTCGGCCCGGTCGGCGAGCGCCACCCGGCCGGTCTCCAGGACGTACCCGCGGTGGGCCACCTTCAGGGCCATCCGGGCGTTCTGCTCGACCAGCAGGACCGACACGCCCTGCCGGTTCAGGTCCTTGATGACCCCGAAGATTTGCACCACGATCTGCGGGGCCAGGCCGAGCGACGGCTCGTCCAGCAGTAGCAGCTTCGGCCGGGCCATCAGCGCCCGGGCGATGGCCAGCATCTGCTGCTGGCCGCCGGACAGGAGGCCGCCGGGCTGTTGTTGCCGCTCCTCCAGGATCGGGAACAGGGCGAAGGCTTTTTGCAGGTCGTCCTCGACGCCCTTCGGGTCGGTCCGGGTGAACGCCCCCATCTGGAGGTTTTCGAGGACCGTCAGGCGGGGGAAGATTTTCCGCCCCTCGGGCGACTGGGCCAGCCCGAGCCGGACGACCTGGTGGGCCGGGACCCGCCCGGCGACGAGGTCCCGGCCGCCGAACACCACCTTCCCGGCCCGGGCCTTGACGACGCCCGAGACGGTCATCAGGGTGGTCGTCTTGCCGGCCCCGTTGGCCCCGATGATGGCCACCACCTCGCCCGGGTCGACGTGGAGCGAGACCCGGTGCAGGACGTTGATCGGGCCGTACCCGGCCTCCAGGTTCTCCACCTGTAGCAGCGGAGGCATCAGCTCACCTCCTCCTTGCCCAGGTAGGCCTCGATCACCTTCGGGTCGCGGGCGACCGCGGCCGGCGGCCCCTCGGCGATCTTCACCCCGTAGTCGAGCACCGCCACCCGGTCCGAGATGCCCATCACCAGGCTC
>JAIEQN010000528.1 GCA_019747685.1 Gemmataceae bacterium | reverse complement strand
GGGCGGCCGACCGGGTGTTCGCCCGCGGCCCGCTCGTCACGCTCGGGGCCGGGTTGGCCGCCGTAGCCGTGATCGAGGCCGCGGGCATCGGCTACCGGGTGGTCGAAGTCCCCGACCCACCCGGCGGGGAGGCGGACGTGGCGTTCGTCGCCACCCTCCCGGAGTTCGACGTGAACCTCGGCGGGCGGGACTTCCGGACGGCGGCCGAGCGGTATTCGCGGGTGGCCGCCGCCGCGACCGCCACGGCCGAGCGGGCCAACCCGCGGGCGCCACGGGTCGAGGACCGGCTCGAAACGGTCCTCCAGGGCGGGTGGCCGACCGACCGGCCGGTCGACCCGCAGCTGGAGCCGGCCCTCGTCGGGGTCGGCGGCGGGGCGGGGGCGGCGGCCCGGGCCGACCGGTTAGACCCGGAGCTCGACCGGTGGATGAACGACGTGTACGCCGACAAGGCGGCCTCCCCGGACGACCGGGCGTGGTACGACTGGGCCGAGCTGGCGGCGCTGCGGCCGTACGCCGCGTTCGAGGACCCGCGGCAGTTCGCCGGGCTGACCGCGACCGCCCTGCTGCCGATGGAGAACGCCCGGCGGATGGCCCTGGCGGTGCTCGTGCGGGGGTTGCAGCGGCAGGCGGCCGGCGACCACGCGGCGTTCGTCGGGGCGTTCCGGGTGGCCTCGGCCCTGGCGCGGAGCCTGCGGACCCGGTCGATCATCCCGGCCGCCCAGGTCGGGTACGGGGTCGAGCGGCTGGCCCTGGTCGCGGCCCACGTGTGGGCGCGGAACCTCCCCGCGGCCGGCACCGCCGACCGGCTCGCGGCCGCCTACCTGCTGTCGCAGGTGCTCGCCGCCGACCCCGAGCCCGACCCGCACGCCCCGTTCGACCCGACCCCGTACCTGCTGGCCCAGCGGTACGTCCTCCGCGGGCTGATGTCGGCCCCGAACCAGTGGCTCCCGGACGCCATCACCCCGCCGGGCAAGAGCAAGGACGCGGCCGGCCCGGAGGCCGACCTGGTGTCGTTCGCGTGGACCGTCCCGTGGGAGCGGGAGCGGACCCGGCGGCTGGTCGGGGCGGCCTACGAGGCGGCCGACCGGCACGGCCCGTACCCGCTGGTCCGCGGCCGGCCGGGGGCCCAGCTGCTGGTCGCCTGGGGCACCGCCCCGACCGACCTGGCCGACCTCGACCGGGCCGTCCGGGCGTACCGCCGCGGGCTGGCGGTGTGCCTGGCCGTGCGGCTGTTCGAGACCGGCGGCGGCCGCCCGCCCGCGTCGGTCGAGGAGCTGGTCGCGGCGAAGTGCCTGCCGCAGGTGCCGCCCGACCCGTTCGACGGCCAGCCGGTCCGCTACCGGGTGTCGGCCGGCGAGGTGCTGACGTCCAGCGTCCGGCCCGGCCCGGGCGGCCGCGGCACCGACGTGCCGCTGACGTACACGGTGTCGGCCGGCCGGCCGGTGATCTGGGTCGTCGGCCCGGACCGGATCGACCAGGGCGGCCGCCAGGTGCCGATCCTCCCCGCCGGCTTCCCCCGCCAGGAGGATTGGGTGTTCCTGGTGCCGTAAGGGCGTGGTGACGACACCGACACCCGCCCTCGCTCGCGCGTCGGGCGGGTCATCCGATTCCGCCACCCGCTCAGTCCTTGGCCGCCATCATGATGAGGATCACGGTCCCGACGGCGAGCAGGCCGAACACCGCCAGGTACCCGCACCCCATCCCGGCCGCCGTCCCGAACCCCTTCTCGAAACTCCCGACCTCCTGCGTCGTGCTGTGCGTATGGACCTGCTGGACCGCCGGCGGGGCGACGGCCGGCTGCGGCGCGGGGGCCGTGTACGCCGCGGCGATCGGGTGCCCGCACTGCGGACACGTCGGGGCCTTGTCCGACACCTGCCGCTCGCACGCCGGACACGCGATCAGGGCCCTGCGCACGCTCCTTCTCGCGGGCCGGCACACCGCGGCCCCGCCGAGCCCGCACGGTAACCACCCCGCGTCCCCGCGTCAACGGTCCGACCACCGACCGGGTGTGAAATCGACCTTCCCGGTCGCGGCGTGAACGGTATTCCGCGGACACGCAAGCCCGCCCCGCGCCTCCCTTTCGCAACACGGGTTTACACCCGCGCCAATTCTCGCACAATCCCCACAACTGGCGGGCCGGCGGTCCCGATTCTGCCGTTTACTTGCTCCGGGCGAAGTGGTAGAACTTTGCCGTGAGTAGAGACCGTGCGGACGGAATCGATTACGACACGGAGCCGCCCCCCTCATGAAGCGCACCCTGCTAGCCGCCCTGTCGGCCACCGTACTGCTCCTCGCCGCCCCCCGCCGGGCGAGCGCGGAGTACGTCACCCTGCAGTACAACAGCAGCACCAACCCGACCGCGACGATCACCCTGAACGGGGCGACCGTCTCGAACACGCCGGTCGGGCCGTTCACGTGGACCGAGAACAACGACCCGTCGAACACGAACTTCCCGCCGCCGACGATCACGTACTGCATCGAGATCAACGGCGCGCTGCCGTCGCCGGGCAGCTCGGGCGTGTTCGCGGTCGAGACCAACCTGGCCAACGACCCGGCCCTCGGTGCCCTGAAGGCGAACGCCATCATGGAGCTGTACGGGAAGTACTGGACCCCGGCGATGAACTCGGGCGGGCTCGACTCCCGGGCGTTCCAGCTGGCCCTGTGGGAGCTGGTGTACGACGGGCCGAACGCGGCCAACGCCAACTCGCTGGGGACCGGGAACTTCCAGGGGACCGGCCTGAGCGCCTCCTCGGCCGCCCAGACCATGCTGAACAACGTGACCGGGACGAACCCCGGGGCGTTCAACACGAACCAGTACCTCCAGGGGCAGGAGCTGGTGGCGCTGATCGCCCCGGTCCCGGGGTCGCCCAAGCCGCAGGACTTCCAGGACCAGCTGGCCCTGCGGCCGAAGGCGGTGCCGGCCCCGCCGGCGATCCTGCTCGCCGGCCTCGGGCTGGTCGGGCTCGTCGGCCGGGCCCGGTGGAACCGGCGGAAGGACGCCACAGCCTGAGCGTGAGACGGCCGACGTGACCCGGGCCCTGACGGGCCGCGGCGCGCCAACCCCGGCGAGCCGCGGCCCGTCAGGGCCCGGGGGCTTTTTTCACCGCGACGCGTCGGCCCCGGGCGCGAGGGTCGGGTCGG
>JAIEQN010001067.1 GCA_019747685.1 Gemmataceae bacterium | reverse complement strand
GTGTTCCGCCGTGTGCTCTCCCGCCCGCCGGGCCGGCCCGGACCGGGGCGGCTTCGACCGGGAGGTCGGGGGCGGGGATCGGGGCGGGGTCGGCGGGCAGGTCCGCCACGCCGGGCGGGAGGACCACGGCCGGAAGGTCGGTCGCGTCCCAGCCGGCGGACGGGTCAAGGCGGTTGACGATCAGCCCGGCGGCCGCCGGCCGGGCGGCGAGGCCGAGGGACACGGCGAGGGCGGCCCACGCGACCTGAGCGATCAGGACACGCCTCATGACACACCCCGGGCGTCGGGGTCGTCCGTGACCGGCCGCGACCGCGCCCGGCCGCGGGTGAGGTGGGGCGGCGGGCGGAGGGTCGGTGAGTGGCGGTTAGTATGGCCGGGCCGGAGAATCCGCGTCAAGCGAAAAATCGGGACGGGTTGATGGGCGGGCCCGCCCGTCCGGGCGGGCCCGCCTTCCCCGACGGCCCGGGTCAGGCCCGGCGGAACCGGCGGAGGCCGGCCGCCCCCGCCGCCCCGACCAGCCCCAGGACCGCCCCCGGCGGGGCCGGCACCGCCTGCCCCTCCAGGCTGAACGCCGCGTTGAACGGCCCCTGGCCGGTGATGTCCGTCCCCACCCGCAGCCAGTCCGGGTCGAGGTTGCCGTTACGGATCCAGCTCTGGAGGTCCGGGCTGAACGGGGTCCCCGGGGGTACGATCGGCTTCGGGGCCGACAGCCAGAAGAACTCCCCGCCCGACACCTCGACCTGCGGGACGAAGAAGTAGTGGTCGGCCGGCAGGTCGAACGGGGTGGTGAAGGTCACGTCGAACCGCACCTCCCGCCCGGTCACCGGCCCCTCACCCCCGGTGAACACGTTCGGGATCGGGTTGATCCCGTCCAGCACGCTGTTCGCGGCCGTGAAGGTCGGGCTCAGGACCACCTCCCCGAAGGCCAGCTCGCCGGCGTCCGAGGCCCGCTCGGCGAAGTCCACGTCGGACGGGGAGTTGTCCCGGGTCGGGACCCGGCCGGACGGCGGGTCGGCCGAGTCCTTCGGGAACACCCGGTAGATCGCCACCGACACCCGGTCGACCGTCCCGCCCCCGGTCACCAGCCCGGTGAAGGTGGCCGAGGTGATCCGGGCGGGGGCGGAGAGGACGAAGTCGTCGGCCGACTCGATCTCGATCTTCCCGGCGCTGTCCGGCCGGGCGGCGGTGGCGATCTTCCCGTCCGGGTCGCCGGTGCTGAAGGTGAACCCGGCCCGGCCGGTCCCGGCCGTGGCCGCCAGGGCGGCCGCCGCCGCCCACACGCACGCTCGCATCGCTCGCTCCTCCGAAGGAACCCGGCGGGCGCCGGCCGGGCCTGATCGGGCGATCCGGGCGATCAACGGGGGCGATCCGCAACGGGCGGCGGGCCGGCCAAAAAAACGGGCCGGCCGTCGGGCGGGTCGGACCGGGGCGGTCGGGACGTGGGCGAGCGGGACCGGCGGGCCGGCCGTCGAGCGGGTCGGCCGGATGCTCCGGGTCGGGTCAGAGGTAGGTGCTGAGCAGGTACAGGCCGAGGCCGATGGACATCAGGAAGGCGGCGATGCGGACGCCCCAGCCGACCGCCTCCCGGACGATCTTGTCCCACCGGTCGTGCCGGGTGGCGGCGTACACCAGGCTGACCACCACCAAGAGGACCGGCAGGTCCCAGTAGATGCTCACGGCAGGTAGTAGGGGTTAGGGGTCAGGGGCGGACGGCTCGATCTTGCTGCCTCCTGACCCCTGGCTACCAGGGGTCGTCCGGCCTCCACCCGGGCGGGGGCTCCCGGAACATCGGCCCGGCGAAGGCGTCGTAGATGACCAACAGGTTCAGCACCCCGGCGATGACCGTATACACCCAGCCGAGGTCCCACCGCTTGTCCCCGTCCCGCTGGAGGTCGTTCAGCTCCTCCTCGGACGGGGCCCGCTCGAACGCCCCGAACACCGGCCCGGCCTTCTGGTCCTTGTCGAAGTAGGCGTACTGGACGACCGCCGGCCAGGCCGCCGTGCCGATCCAGAACTGGCCGAGGAACTGCGGCCGGTACGACAGGGCCTTGGGCACCCCGCCGAGCCGCTGGCCGAACACCTCGACCTCCGGCAGGTCGGCCGCCCGGGGCAGCCACACGTTCTTCCCCTGGCCCATCGCCATCCCGTAGAAGAACAGCCCGTACAGCCCGAAGAAGAACAACAGGCCCTTGCCGATGCGGCCCTGGTAGACTTGGCCGAGGCCGGGGATCAGGTAGCTCAGGAGGGCGGCGATCGGGTCGAGCTTGACCGGCGGCAGGGCGACCGCCTCGGCGGCCGGCTTGGCCGGGGCCGCGGGCGGGGGGACGGTCGGGACCGGGACGGCCGGGGCGGGTGGGACGGCGGACGGGGCGGAAGCCATCAGCGGGACTCACCCGGGAAGAAGCGACCGGGGCCGCGGCCGCGTCGGGTATTCGCCGGCGGCCGGGCCGGATTTCAACCCGGTGATTATAGGACGCCCGCCCCTCGGGGCCAAAGTGTTTCGCGTCGGGTGGTTAGCGCCCCAGGCCGCAGGCCTGGGCTATGTTGACGCGGGCCTTCAGCCCGCCCCGGTTCGACCTCCGGCCTGAAGGGCCGGGTCAGCATGGCCCGGGGTGAAGCCCCGGGTGCGGTTTTCGGGCCGGCCCCGCTAGCCGAGCGACTTCGGCCACGGGAGCGGGAACGGCAGCGTCACCCAACCCCGGTCGGCGGCGACGTGGGCGGCGGTGTAGGCCAGCAGCCCGAGGCCGGCCAGCCCGAGCAGGTTCTTGCCGAACCCCGACCGGAGCAGCCACCCGGGCGGCCCCAGCGCCCCGAGCACGGCACACGCCGCCCGGTCGAACGCGACCAGCGGCCAGGCGAGCGGCGAGTACTGAGTAGCGGGTACTGAGGGCGGGGCGGGTGCCTCGGGCGAGCGGGGGGCGTCAGCCCCCGGATGCACGACCGGCACGCGGGGGGCATCGGCCTTCGGCGGGCGGGGGTTGTAAGGCCCCCGGTGGGCGACCCGGGCCGGTGTCGTAATGATCGGCGGCTCGTCGTCGGCCGGGGCCGGCTCGGGGTGCTCGACCACCGGGGCCGGCTCGGGCAGGGCGGGGGCGTAAGCCGCCGGTGGCGGGGCGAGTTCGGCGACCGTGTCCG
>JAIEQN010001034.1 GCA_019747685.1 Gemmataceae bacterium | reverse complement strand
CCGGGGCCGGGCCGGGGCCGGCCCGGTCGATCCGCGGGGCCGCCGGGGTGGTCGGCGGGCCGCCACCCGGGGCGGTCTGCGACCGCGCCGCGAAATGCCGGGTGAACCCGTCCTCCTCGAAGCTCCGCCCGAGGTAGGCGTCGATCGCTTTCTGGTCGTTGACCAGCTCGTGCGGCGTCCCGTGGGTCACCACCTGGCCGTCGGAGATCAGGTAGACCCGGTCGGCCGACCGGAACACCTCCCGGACGTTGTGGTCGGTGATGAGGATGCCGATCCCGGCCCCGGCCAGGTCTCGGATGTTCCGCCGGATGTCCTCGGTCGTCTTCGGGTCGACGGCCGCGAACGGCTCGTCCAGCAGGATCAACAGCGGCTCGCAGACCAGGCAGCGGGCGATCTCCAGCCGCCGCTTCTCACCCCCGGAGCACCGCCCGGCCACGTTCCGCCGGACGTGCTCCAGCTTGAACCGGGCCAGGGCCTCGTCGGTCCGCTCCCGCCGCTCCCGGGCGGTCAGCCGCCGGCCGAGGGTCCGGCTCTTGGGTAGCGCCTCCAGGATGGCGTGCAGGTTCTTCTCGACGGTCAGCTTGCGGAAGACGCTCGGCTCCTGGGACAGGTAGCCCATGCCGCGGCGGGCCCGCTGGTACATCGGCAGCCCGGTCACGTCCTCGCCGTTGAACACGACCCGGCCGTCGTTCGGGGCGATCTGGCCGGTGGCCATCCGGAAGCTGGTCGTCTTCCCGGCCCCGTTCGGCCCGAGCAGCCCGACCACCTCGCCCGGCTCGACGGCGAACGACACGCCGTTGACGACCGTCCGCCGGCCGAACGTCTTGACCAGCCCGGCGACTTCCAACAGCGCCATCCCGTCCCCCCGTTGGGGGGTAAGCACGAAATCCGAAGTACGAAATCCGAACTCGAACCGGCGGCGGTTCGGGCGTCCGGTTTCGTGCCTCGTGCTTACCGGCGGCCGGGTGATACCCGAACCCGGCGGGGGGCACAAGTAGAAGCGGGGGTGAAGTCGTCGTCCCGGCACGGGCAGGAATGCCCGTGCCACCGACCAGTCGGGGCGTGACGCCCCGGATGGATCACACCGGCTTCATGCCAGTGCCACGGGGGATGGGGGGGCTCATGCCCCCCGCGGCGGGAAGTGCGTCAGGACCGGCCCGCCTGGGCGGCGAGCACGTCCCGGATGACCCGGCGGAGCATCTGGCCGGTGGTCATGCCCCGCCGCTGGGCGGCCGCCTCCAGCTCGACCGCCTGCCAGCGGGGGAGCAAGAGCGGCAGCTCGACGACTTCCTGGTCCTGGCGGGCGAACTCCGCCGGGGCGGCTTCGAGCATCGGGTGCACGGGGTCACCTGTCCTGGGTGTCATGGCGGACTTCGGTTCGTCCACGGTCGCCGGCCCGGGGTTCGGACCGGCCGTCCCTGATACGACCCCCGCCGGGCATCCTAGCCGGCGGCGTCCGGGCCGGCAAGCGGGGGTCGGGGCGGCGGGCATCCCGGGCCGCCGGCCGGCCGGACATGGGCACTGGTATGGGTGCGGGTGGACGGACGGCCGGTCCCGATCGTCGGGGCGTCCGGCCCGGGCGGGACCGGCCGTCGCGGCTGGTTATGGCAACTGGGGTGCCGGCGGCCGCCAGCCGGGGGGATTTCCGTCCGGGGGGCTTGAAATCCCGGTCCATCGGCCGGGCGACCGGGCCGGCGGGTCCGATCCGGTCGCCCATATTCGTTGCAACAAATGCATGAACCCGGGCAGGGGGCGGTGCCCGGCCCGGCGCAGGCCGGGAGGCCCGCCCCACCGGGCCGGGGCGGCCGGGCCGGTAGGGCGGGTCGGTCGCGGTGGCGCGGCCGGGGGGAGTGGGAAAACGGGGAAAAAGGTTGTGCCGGCGGATTCCGGCGAGAGAATAGAGCATACGATTCCCGGCGAGCGAACCGTACCGGCGCGCGTCCCCCGAGCGGTTGGCGGCCACCCGCACCCGCGGAGCAGCTCCGATGGCGAACCCTACCGACCACGGGCCCGATCACCCCGACCCGGCCGGCCGCCGGCCCGACCCGGACCCCCACGCCCCGCCCCCACGGCCGGACGACTCCGAGTCCGACTTCGCCCTCCCCGACCTGGCCGACCTGAAGGACTTCGGGCTGTCCGACCCGGGCCGGCTGTCCGGGGTGAACCTGGCCTCCGGGTCGGCCGCCGGGAGCGAGGACGACTGGCTCCCGCCGCTGCCGGACGAGCAGTTGCCCGGGAGCAACGCCGAGTTCGACCTGCCGGCCCTGGGCCAGTCCGACGACTCGCTGTCCGGGGAGGGGCCGTCGCCGGTCGCCCCGGCCCTGCACGTCGAGCCGGCGTTCGAGTCCGAGGAGGCCCCGCTGGGCGAGGTGCTGCCGGCCCTCGAGCCGGAGTCCCCGGAGGAGGCCGCGGCCGCCGACTCGGCCGAGGCCGACCTGTTCGCCCCGGTCGCCCCCGGGACCGGGTGGTTCGACCGGGGCGAGGACGACCACCCGTCGTCCGACGACCTGCCCATCGCCGACGAGGCCGACCTGGGCGACCCGGTCCCGGCCTCGTCCGACTCGTCCAACATCCTCAGCGGGCTGTCCGAGCCGGCCCCCGGCCCGGGGCACTCGTCGGACGTGCGGCTGGAGGCCCCCGGGGTGGACGCCACCCTGGCCGACGAGCCGATGGCCGGCCTGGCGTCCGGCCGGCCGGGCCCGAACCCCGACCCGACCGACGACGAGTCCCCGCTGCCGCCGGAGTTCCACCACTCCCCCGGCCGGGTCCCGAAGGCCCCGACCGAGCCCCAGTTCGACCTCACCCCCGGCACCCCGGCCGACGACATCTTCTCCGCCCCGTCGGACGAGTCGAGCCTGACCGGGGCCACGTCGAGCATCTTCACCGGCCTGCCGGCCTCCCCCGGGCGGGCCGACCCGGCCGACCTCGCCGACCTGGACGACGTGTCCGAGGCGGTCGAGTTCTCCGACCACCCGGACCGCCGGTCGTCCGACTCCGACTCGCTCCACGTCCCGGACGAGCTGCGGGCGGCCGCCGAGGACGCCGCCCCGGCCGCCGGCCTGCTGGCCGGGGCCGCCGCCGCGGGCAAGCCCCGCCGCCCGGCGAGCGACCCGTCGGTGGAACTCGACTGGGTGG
>JAIEQN010000299.1 GCA_019747685.1 Gemmataceae bacterium | reverse complement strand
CCCGCGGGCGAGCCGGGGTGCTGGCGAGCCGGGAGCGTGCCCGACCGGAGTACCGACCCCCGGTCGCACACGCTCCCGGCTCGCCATACTCCCGACCCGCCTCACACCTTCAGCCCGACCGCCCGCATCAGGGCCAAGCCGTTGCCGTGCGGGACCACCCCCGGCCGCATGGCGTAGTCGAACCGCAGCTCGCCGCCGGCGAACCCGTCGCAGAAGTGGACGTTGGCCGCCCGCCCGCCGAGCCGGCCGGCGATCTCGGTCACGGCCAGGTCGTGCGTGGTCAACAGGCCGACCGCCCCGGCGTCGAGCAGGGCCCGGACGACCCCCTCGGCCCCGGCCACCCGGTCGGCCGAGTTCGTCCCGGAGAACAGCTCGTCGAGCAGGAACAAGAGCGGCGGATCGTTCGCGTTCGCCACGTCGAGGAGCTGCCGGACCTTGCGGACCTCGGCGAAGAACCGCGACCGCCCGGCCTGCAACGAGTCCTGCACCCGCATCGTCGCCCCGACGGCGAACGGGGTCAGCGTCAGCCGTTCGGCCCGGACGACCCCGCCGGCCAGGGCCAGCACGGCGTTCACCCCGACGGCCCGCAGCAGGGTGCTTTTCCCGGACATGTTCGACCCGCTGACGAGCAGCACCCGCGGGCCGTCACCGCCGAGCCGCACGTCGTTCCGGACGCAGGTTGTCGCCGGCAGGAGCGGATGCCCGAGGCCGGCGGCGTCGATGACGGGCGGGCCGGCCGTGACCGCCGGGTACACGTCGGCCGGGTTCTCGTAGGCGTGCCCGGCGAGCGACGACAACGCCTCGGCCTCGCCGACCGCCCGGAGCCAGTCGGCCACCCGCGGCCCGGACCGCACCCGCCACGCTTCGAGCTTGAACGCGAACCGCACGTCCCATAGTCGCAGCACCGCGACCGGGATGAACAGGGCGTTCCGCCGGGCGTTGAACCAGCCGACCAGCTTGCCCAGCTCCCGGAGTTGGGCCGACGCCGACAACCCGTCGGCCCGCATCGCGGCCTGGAGGTCCCGCAGCCGGGGGGCGGCGAACGGCTCCCGCTCGAACCGGCCGAGGACGACTTCGAGCAGCGACAAGTCCCGCTCGGCCCGCTCGACCGGGGCCAGCACCCGCCGGGACCAGCCGAGCAAGGGCAGCGCGATGATCGCCGACAGCAGCCCGAAGGCCAGCACCGGCAGCACCCCGGTGCCGACCGCCAGCCAGCCGATCCAGGCGAAGACGTTGGCCCAGCCGAGGAGTTCGACCGCCGGCCCCTTCCAGCCCGCGACCGGCTCGCCCGGCCGCCGGCCCCACTCGGCCAGCTTGGCGTAATCGACCCCCGGCACCTCGGCCCCGGCGACGGCCAGCGCTTCCCGCAGGTCGAGCCGGGGCGAAAGGTCGCGGACGGCGGCCTGCCGGGCGGCGACTTCCTCCGGGTCGGCCGGGGCCAGCAGCCAGCCGGCCAGGGTGTCCTCGCCGGCCCGGGTGCGGCAGGCGTTGAGCCGCTCGAACACCGACCCCGGGCCGAACAGGTCGAGGTCGGTGGCGTAGGGGTGGGTGTCGTCGAGATGCCGGCCGCCGTCGCCGCTGCCGCCGGGCTTACCGTCGAGCCGGTCGAGTCCGCCGGCGTAGAACCGGGCCGCCCGGGCGGCCCGGGCCAGGGCCCCGCGGGTCAGCTCGAACCGGACGACCAGCCCGAGAAACACGACCGCCGGGACGACAGCCCAAGCCGGCGAGAAGAACCCCGTTCCGACCCCGACCCCGGCGACGACCAGCCCGGCCAGGAAGGCCGCGAGGCGGAACAGACTGAGCCGGCCGAGCCGGGCCTGGAGGCCGGCGGCGGCCGCCCGGCGGTCGGCCAGCCGGTCGGCGTACACCGCGGCGGGGGACGAGGGGTCGTGCAAGCGAGCTTCCGTCGGGGGGGTGCCCCGGGTTCGGTGGCACAGGCATTCCTGCCTGTGCTGCTCCTGCACAGGCAGGAATGCCTGTGCCACCAGAGCCATTACCCCGCCTTGTCTGCCTGCTGCCTGCTGCCTGCTGCCTGCTGCTGGTTGTACCAGTCCAGCGCCGCCTTCATCCCGTCGGCGAACGTCACCCGGGGTGTGTACCCGAGCCGGGTCCGGGCCTTGGCGATCGAAAAGTCGAGGTTCAGCCCGGCGAACTTCAGCTGGGCCTGGGTCGCCCGCGGCGGGTGCGGCTTGTTCTTCCGCCGGAACACGCCCTCCCGCCAGTTGGCGATGAACCGGGCCAGCCAGACCGGGACCGACCCCCGCGGCCGCGGCGCCCCGATCCCGGCCGCGACCGCCTCGAAGAACCGCCGCTTGGTCACGAACTCGCCGTCGGTGACGTTGAACACCTCCCCGACCGCCGCCGGGCTATCCACCGCCAACAGGATGGCGTCGACCAGGTTGCCGACGGAGGTGGTGTTCAGGGCGTACCGGCCGCGGGCGATGTAGATCACGCTCCGCTCCCGCAGCCGGGCCGCGATCCGCGGCAGCACCGACCGGTCCCGCGGGCCGTACACGAACCCCGGCCGCAGGACCGTCACCGGCACCCGCTGCTTGCGGTGGTACTGCAAGGCCAGCCGCTCGGCCTCGACCTTCGACTGGGTGTAGCCGTCGATGTGGCTGGCCGGCAGGGGCTCCGTTTCGTCCGTCCCGTAGTGGTGCCGGGCCTCGTACACCCCGAGCGTGCTGACCAGGACGAACCGGTCGATCGGCTTGTCCAGCACCGCGTCGAGCAGGTGCCGCAGCCCCTCGACGTTGACCTTCCGGTACTCGTCCACCGGCCCCCAGTCGCCGACCTTCGCCCCGCAGTGGATGACCACCTCCGCCCCCTCGGCGGCCCGCTTCACCGCCTCCGGGTCGGTCAGGTCGCCGCGGACCACGGTGACGCCGAGCCGGTCGAGCAGGGCCGTGTCGCCCCCATCCCGGGCCAGGGTGCGGACCCGGTCGCCTCGGGCGGCCAGGGCCTCGGCGGCGTGCGACCCGACGAACCCGGTGGCGCCGGTAACGAGGAAGGTGCGGGGCATCGGGGCATCCGGGCGGCGGACGGGGTTCCGGGGGGTTGGTCTACCAGGGGTTTGCACCCCTGGCTACGCGCTCCCCGCCCCTCCGGGGCTCAAA
>JAIEQN010000662.1 GCA_019747685.1 Gemmataceae bacterium | reverse complement strand
GGCTGTCGGCGGTCGGCTTGGCGGCCGGCGGCGGGTCGGCCGGGTCGGCCCTGGAAAACGAGCTGCGGGCCCTGCAAGCGCTGCTCCAGTTGACCCAGGGGCGGGCGCCCGCCGGGCTGACCGCCGGCGGGTGCGGCGACAAGGCGGCCGACGCCGTCAAGCAGTTCGAGGAGCTGGAGCGGCGGCTGGGGCGGCTGTCCGGCCAGGTCCGGGTGAACACCGAGGCCCTGCTCGACCACAAGGGGCGGATCGAGAAGCTGGAGGACAAGGTGTTCCCGCCCCTGCCGGTCCCCCGGGCGGGGGACCCGCCGGCCGACCCGAAGAAGCCGTAACCCGCCGGCGGCGCAACCGGGCCGGGCGCGCGGGCGGCCCAACGGCCGCCCGCGTCATTTCACCAACCCGATCCATTTCTTGCCCGAGCTGCCCGGGCCCCCGGGGGCAGGGGTGCCGGCCGTCGCACCCTTGCCGGGGGGTGGGGTTGTGCTGAACCTCCCGGCCCGCCCGGCCGATACTGGTTGCGTGCCCGACCCGGGTTGTACGGCCGACCCGCCGGCCGAGGAGGCGTGATGGTGCGGACCGGAATCGCCCTCGCCCTGGTCGCGGGGTCGGTCGGGTGCCACGGCGGGCCCGGCCGGGCCGGGTACCCGGCCGACTGCCTGCCGGCCAACGCCTGCCCGGCCCCGGCGGCCGCCCCGGCCGTCTGCGTCCCCGGCCCGAAGGTCGAGATCCAGCGGGCCGAGGAGTCGGTCATCCGGGTGCCCCCGGAATAGATCGTGGTCGAGACCCCGTGTCCGGCCCCGACGGCCGCCCCGCCCCACGCCCCGGCCAACCTGGTCGGCCCGCCGGCCGGGGTGCCCGGCGGGGTGGTGACCGGGGTCCCGACCGGGTTCCAGTTCGGGACCCCGGGGGCCGCCCTGGAGTCGATCCGCCCGGCCCGGACCCGGCTGGCCGTCTCCCTGACCACCATCCGGGTCCCGGTCCCGTGGCTGAAGCTGGTCCCGGTCCAGGAGGCCCAGGAGATGACCGTCCGGTTCGGGGCGACCGGGATGGTCCAGCAGGCGACCTCCGCCCCGATCACCGGCATCTCGGCCGTCGGGCTCACCCAGGGGTATGCGATGGCCCCGGCCGTGGGGTTCGCCCCGCCGGTGCAGTTCGCGGCCCCGCCGGTGCAACTGGCGGCCCCGCAGCTGCTCCAGCCGGCGGGGGCGGCCCTGGTCTGCCCCCCCCTGCCCCCCGTGCCCGCCCCAGGCGTCCGGCGGGGTGAGCCCGGAGCGGGTGGCCGAGTTCGCCCGCCAGCTCCAGGCCCTGGAGGCCCAGATGAAGGCCGCCCAGGGCGGCGGGGCCAAGCCGGCCCCCACCGCCCCGTGCCCGTAACGCCGACCGCCCGGGGAGCGTGCCCGACCGGCCGGGGGTTGCCCCCGGCCGGCTCCGTTTCTCGGCCGGCGTCTCAGGTTGGGTGGCCGGGGCAGAGTCTTCGATGCCCCGGCCTTCACCACCGCCGGGACACCGAAGACTCTGCCCCGGCGGTGGGGGCGGGGGTCGTGACACGCACCCGGGGCGCGAGCCCCGGGCTACGCTCCGCCGCCACTCACGGGGCTCCGACCGCCCCGAGTCCCGGAGGGACGACGGATGGTAGCCCGGGGCGCGAGCCCCGGGTCCGCTCACGAGCGTACAATGGCGGTCGCCCCGCAGGACGCCGCCATGCCGCTCAAGCCCGGTCTGCCGCCCGGCCCGACGGGGACGCTGATCGGCGGCAACCTCCGCCAGTTCGCCGACCGCCGGCTCGGCTTCTTCCTCGACGTGGCCCGCGAGTACGGGCCGCTGTCGTCGTTCCGGTTCGGCCCCCGCCGGGTCTTCCTGGCCGCCGACCCGGACCTGATCGAGCAGGTCCTCGTCACCGACGCCAAGCACTACGTCAAGCACTTCGGGGCACGGGCCTACAAGCCCGTCCTCGGCAACGGGTTGGTCACCAGCGAGGGCGACTTCTGGCTCCGTCAGCGGCGGTTGGCCCAGCCGGCGTTCCTCAAGAGCCGGGTGTTGTCCTACGCCCCGGTGATGGGCGAGCTGACCCGCCAGATGCTCGCCCGGTGGCGGCCCGGGCAGGCGGTGGACATCCACTTCGCGTTCAGCGAGCTGACCAGCGCCATCGCCCTCAAGACGCTCTTCGACCTCGACGACCCGGGCGACCGGGAGCGGTTCACCGAAACCCTCCGCCTCGCCTTCGATCTGATGAGCGCCCGGTTCCGGGTGCTGGTCAAGCTGCCGAACTGGGTGCCGACGCCGGCCAACCGCCGGCTCAAGCGGGCCGTCCGCGACCTGTTCACGGTGGTCGACGGCTTCATCGCCACCGGGCGGTCTCGAAAGGAGCCGGGCGACGACCTCCTGTCCCGCCTCGTCGCGGCGCAAGACGACGACGGCACCCGGATGACCGGCCGGCAGCTCCGGGACGAGATGATGACCCTGTACCTGGCCGGGCACGAGACGACCGCCCTCACCCTCTCGTGGACGTGGTTGCTCCTGGCCCAACACCCCGCGGCCGAGGACCGGCTGGTCGGCGAGTGGCGGCGGGTCCTGGCCGGCCGGACCCCGACGCCCGACGACCTGCCGCACCTGCCGTACACCGACGCCGTCATCACGGAGGCGATGCGGGTCTATCCGCCGGTCTACCTGATCGGCCGGGAGGCCACCCGCGACCTGGAGCTGGGCGGCTACCGGGTGAAGAAGGGCTACACCGTCTTCATGAGCCAGTGGGTGAACCACCGGGACCCGAAGTACTTCCCGGACCCGGAGGCGTTCCGGCCCGGGCGGTGGCTGGACGGGCTGGCCAAGCGCTTGCCGAAGTACGCCTACTACCCGTTCGGCGGCGGCCCGCGGGTGTGCATCGGCAACACCTTCGCCCTGATGGAGGCCGCGATCATCCTGGCGGCGGTGGGCCAGCGCTACCGGTTCACCCTCGACCCCGGGGCGGTGATCGACACCAACCCGCAGATCACCCTCCTGCCGAAGTACGGCATCCCGGCGACGCTGGAGATGCGGTAGTCTTGGCGGGCCGGGAGCGTGTGCGACCGGAGCCTCGGAACAACGGGGGCGCACGCACCCGGCCCCCCCAGA
>JAIEQN010001092.1 GCA_019747685.1 Gemmataceae bacterium | reverse complement strand
GGGCCCGGCCCCGCCGATCGGGGCCCCCGCCCCCGGCGGGGCGGCGGCCCCGGGCTGCTGCCGCTGCTGCTGCTGCCGGAGCCGCTGCCCGTACTGGTTCGCCCCCTGCCCGCCCCGGTTCCTCAGCCCGGCGGCCAGCTCCTTGACCCGGTCCTCGGCCAGCTTGCCGACCGCCTTGGTCGTCCGGACGGCGATCTTGGCCACCGGCTCCTTCCCCTCGGCGTCGGTGTCGAAGACGATGTCGTACCCCTTCATCGGGGCCCGGATCAGGTCCACCTGGTAGTCCCGGATGCCCAGCACCTTCGGGTTCTCCCGCTTGGCGCTCGGCTTGGCGATCGGGTCGAACGGGAGGGTGACCAGGACGAAGTCCGCCCCGGGGACGTTCGGGTACCCCCTGCCCGGGGCGGTCACCCACGGCTTGAGCGGTTCCGGCTCGCCCTCGGCGGTGGCGATCTTGTTGTGGACCGACTTGGCCTGGGTGTCCAGGTCCTTGGCGGTCGCCTCCGGGTTGACCGCCCCGGCCCCCCGGGTCACGCCCCAGGCGAACAGGACGATCAGCCCGAACCCGGCCAGCCCGAGGGCCAGGTACTCGCCCCGCTTGAGCAGGAAGTCCTTGAAGTCGATCTTCGGCTTGGCCATGGCGGCTCGTCCTCTCGGCGGCTCCGGTGTTCGGTCACGCCTACCGGCACAACGGCGGCCGGGGCGGGGTGTTTGTTCTTGTTAGTGGACAGTAGGCAGTGGGCGGTGGGCAGTCAGAAACCAACCTGCCGACCGCTGCTCGGCCACTGCCCACTGCCGGCTGCCCACTGCTCACTGCTTGGCGGCCACCGCGGCGTCCGGCGGGGGCACGTACTTGTCGTAGATCGACACGATCCCGTAGATGGTCAGCTCGACCAGCCCGGACGAGAGCTGGGCCTCGCTGACCGACAGGCCGCCGAACGACACCCCGCCGCCGGCCGGCCCGCCGGCGCTGGGGCCGCCGGCGGACGGGCCCATCCCCATCTTGCCGGCCAGCCCGCCGCCGCCGAGTTCGAACCCGCTGCCCATCATCCCGCTGGCCGACCCGCCGACCTTGCCCCCCCCGCCCCCGCCGACCGCGTCGTCGTCGCCGCCGCCGGCCGCCGGCGGGGTCCCGCCCATCGCCCCGCCGAACAGCCCGCCGAAGCCCCCGGCCGAGGTCCCGCCGGTGCCGCCCAGGCTGCCCCGGAACCGCTGCCAGTGGACCTGGGTGATCTGGAACCGGAGCGGCGAGTTGGCGTAGGCCAGCAGCACGTCCTGGATGTACGCCTGGTCGGTGATCAGGCAGATGGCGACCGGCAGCCGGCGGACCTGGGGGGTCAGCTCGACGTACCGGTTCTTGTTCCCGTCGATCACCCCGCCGACGGTCCCGCCGCCCTCCCGGACGGCGGCGGACCGGCCGCCGGCCCCGCCGGCCCCGGCCGGGCCGCCGGGCTTCATCATCTGGCCCATCATCCCGCCCATCATCTGTTCCATCCCGGTCCCGGACCCGCCAGTCGCCCCGCCCTCGGCGGCGGCCGCCGCGTCCTTCTTGTAGTCCGGGAAGATCACCCGGTCCTTGTCGGCCTCGATGTCGGCCGGGCCCTTGAGCGGGACGGCGGCGTGCCGGCTGTCCCGGTACCCGAGGTACAGCCGGTCGATCCGCCGGACCGGGACGGTGGCCCCGTCGAACGGCTGCTCGACCTTCATGATCTCGGTCGGGACGACCCCCGGCGGGAGGACGTGCCGGTCGGTCGGCGGGACCGGGTAGGCGGCCCCGCCGGGGACGAACGTCCCCTCCACCTCGAAGTCCCACGGCTGGGCGTTCGGGCTGAGCTGGAGGACCAGCCGCAGCGGGCTCGGCTTGCCGCTCACCTGGCTGCCCAGGAGCTGCAGCCGGTCGGACAGGTTGCGGAGCCGGCCGGTGACCACCCACCGCCGGTCGGCCTCCCGCTGGGTCACGTCCAGGTCGACCTCCCACAGCCGGCTCTTGAACCGCCGGTGGAGCGGGTCGTCCGGCAGGTCCTTGCCGTTGGCGTCCGGGCGGGGGACCCGGTCGAACCGGCCGATATCCTTGTTCACCTGGCGGACGGCCTCGAGGACCGCCCGCTGGACCCAGATGTCCTCCAGGGCCAGCCACAACTGGTCCGACTTCGGGTCCACCTCGCCCCACCCGGTCGTGGTCCCGGCCTCGGGGACGGTGACGTACCGCAGGGTCTGGTCCCACCCCCGGAGGAACCGGGTCGGGGCGACGGTGTCGGCCATCCCGGTCCCGGCGAGCATCTGGCGGGGGTTGGCGTTGGAGTACTCGGCCAGGTAGACCTCCCGCCGCTTGAACTCGTTGTACACCCCGGTGAGGTTCGGGTCCTCCCGCTTCACCTCCCCCTTGGCGTCGGCCACCGCCCGGGCGATCTTCTCCCCGAACCGGAGCTGGTTCGGGTCCTTGAGGTAGTCGGCGGTGTAGTTGAAGGCGGCCAGCTTGGGGGAGTTCGGCCACCGCAGGAGGTTCCTCGCCGGGTCCTGCTTGCCGGTCTCCGGGTCGATCCCGACCTGCCGCTCCCAGTTGTCCTTCCAGAGGTCGCCCCGCTTCCCCTCCAGGGTGCCCTTCTGCTCGTCCATCTTGGCCAGGAGCGGGTTCGACTTCGGGTCCTTCTTGCTGCCCAGGTCCTTGGTCGTCTTGTCCACCTCGTCCCGCTTCCGGTCGATCGCCCCCCCGACCCCGGAGGTGATCAGGATGACGGCGATCAGGACCAGCAGCGGGACCAGCCCGGTCAGGATCCAGAAGTGGTGCTTCTTGAGCACTTCTTTGTTCACGCTCGCCATGTCTCGGGGCCCCGGGGCGGGTGGGTGGTTTAGTGTGGGAGTGTTGAGTGTGGGAGTGTTGAGTGTTCGGGCTTAGATGTCAGGTCCGGGGGTGCGGCGGGATCGGCTCGCCCCGCCCGGACTCGACACTAAACACTCCCACACTCAACACTCGGTGCTGGTCAGCCGCCCGGGCTCAGGAGTTCGGCCGGGGTCTTGATCTCGACCGGCTCCCGCCAGACGAACATGACCACGAACTCGAACCGCCGGCGGGGCTTGACCTCGACCTCGGCCAGCGGCGGCAGG
>JAIEQN010000509.1 GCA_019747685.1 Gemmataceae bacterium | reverse complement strand
GGGGCGCGCACCAGTGCTGCGATCAGGTCGGTGCCGGACACGACCCCGACCGGGCGGCCCCCGCCGTCCACCACGATCACCCGGTGGACGAGGGCGTCGGTCATGAGCCGGGCGATCGTCCGGACGTCGGCCCCCTCGTGGACGGTCACCTGGTCCGCGGTCATGAAGTGCCGCACGTCCTCGACGGGTAACACGTCCAACTCGACGACCTGCCAGTCGGTCGGTACGCCGTGCGGGTCTCGGCAGACGGTGTCGGCCCAGCCGCCCGGGACGGCCTGCCGCCCTTGCAAGGAGCACGCCCCCGGTGGGAGCCGGCAGAGGATGGTCGTCTGCCCGCCCCGGCCCTGGTGACGCTCCTGGAACGTACACGCGACCGGGGTCGGGGTCTGTGGGGTCGCCCGCTTCACCCCCCACCGGGCCACGTCGGTCATCGACAGCACGCCCACGCACCGCCCTCCCGCGTCGGTCACCGGCACCCCGTGGACCGAGGCCCGCCTGAGAAGCTCGGCAGCGTCGCGGAGCGGCATCCCCTCACTGACTGTGACGAGGTTGCGGCTCATCAGGTCGCCCGCGGTCAGCTCGTACAGCGGCTTGCCGTGCGTTTCCATGTCGTGTCCCCTGCGTCAGGGCCGGGTGCGGACGCCGCCACCGGCGTCAAGCGAAGTCGCGGCGACCGCGATCCGATTCGCCAGCAGCACGAGCTTCGTCCGGCAGAGGACCTCGTGCTGGGCGATCTGCTTGCCGTAGAACGAGTAGGCACGGCCGTGGAGGATGACCCCGCCCTCGACCACCTCGATCCGCAGTTCCCGGAGCAGGCTCCGGTGCCGCCGCCGGACATCCGCGGCCCATTCCCGCGTCGCAGGCGACTGTTCGGAGGGGGGTTCGGTTAGCGCGTGCATCGATTCTCCCGGGGCCGGGGTCGTCGGGGCCGAGCTGGTGGGTGATCGGCGGCATCAGCAGGCAAAGCGGGTGCCGCCGCCCGATCGGGCGGCGGGCGTGGTGCCCCGCGTGGGAGGTGCGGACGCAACCACGCTCGGTGGGTTGCAGAGCCCAGTGGCTCACTTCTGGCCGGCGAACGCACGGACGTGCTGGTGGACCCCGTCGCGATCCACCAGGTCCTCCAGCGGGACGGTGATTCCGACCCGCACCCCGTGGTGCGACTCCGGCCGGGGAAAAAGCAACCCGCCGGCCGGAATCACTCAAGACCGGATGGGCCACTTCCGACAGGCCGTCCGCGGGGTGGGTAGACCGTTTCCGAAAGCGGGCCGGGCGGCACACGTCCCGTCTCCCCGCCAATCCCGGCCAGGTTTTTCCCGGCCGTCGACGAACACCCCCGGGTATGCGGTAGTGGACCGGTGTGCGGACCCGGCACAGCCGAGGTGTGCGGCGCAAGACACCCGTACCTGTCCTGCGGAAGAACCACAGCTTCTGCGGCCCACTCGCGCCCGATGCCTCGGTCCCCGCACAAGTCCGGGGGCCGATACCCACCGTCAATACTTCAGTACGTACGCCGGACTCCGGCTCAGCCGGTCCCGGTTCCGGATGTAGGTCAGGGTGGTCCGCGGGTCGGCGTGGCCGGCGAAGTCCTGGAGGTCCACCAGGTCCGCCCCGCGCTCGCGGGCGGTCGTGAGCGCCGTGACCCGGAACGAATGCACCGTGACGTTCGGGTCGAGGCCGAGGCGCTTCACGTAGCGGGCGACCAGGTACTGAATCCCCCGGCGGGTGAGGGGAGAGGGGAGGAACCCGTCCGCCCCCTTGCCGCGGGCCGTCGTCACGGGGCGAAACAACGCTCCGCTGGCATCCTCCCGCCCGATGACGTCGAGCCACGCCTCCAGCCGCTCGACCGCCTCGGGGTGGAGCGGAACGCGGCGCTCCTTCCCGCCCTTCCCGCGGACTTCGAGCACCCGGTGGCCGCCGCTCGCCTTAAAGTCCGAGACGCGGAGGCGCGTCACCTCGCCGACGCGGCAGCCGGTAAAGGCGAGGACCGCAAGGACCGCACGGTCCCGGACGCCCTCCGGATGGTCCACGGGCGGGGCGTCGAGGAGCCGCCGGCAGTCCTCGGGGGTGAGGGCCACGGTCTTCCCGTCGCGGGGCGGCACCGGGGCGGCGACGAAGGCGGTGTCGGCCGGGTTCGCCCCGGCGTAGCCGTACTTCTGGAGGTAGCCGAAGAGCGACCGGACGACGCTCAGCTTGCGGCTGATGGCGGTGTTGGTGAGCCCTCGCCCCAGGAGGTGGTCCCGCCAGGCGGCGACGTGGCTCGGCCGGAGCGCCGCGAGGTACTCCCACTGGCCGCGGGGCATGTTGGCGAACCGGAGGAACTGGGCCAGGTCCCGGGAGTAGCCGTTCCGGGTCTCGCCGGACTGCGACTTCGTCAGCCAGGCGGTGCAGGCCTCCCCGAGTTCGCGGCGGAGCGCGGCCCGGTCGGTCGAGCCGGCGGTCGGGGCGAAGGCCGGGGCCGCGTCGGCGGGGTGAGGAGCCGACTCCAGCTCGACGGGTTTGGTGACCGCTGTGGGGGTATTGTTAGGGTCGGTTTTCATGTCGCGCAAAGTGAATTTCACGACCTATAGAACGACCCGGTCTGGGGTGTCAACCGAGCGTCGGTGGGTCGCGTCGGCGGCGGGCCGTCATGAAGCGCTTTTCCAGCCCCCTTTGGTCGAAGGAGGCTCTTCCGCGATACTGAATGTTGTGATGCTATCGCCCGGGGCGGTAATCCGCATGCGTGGTCTGCCCCGCGCGGGCGAGCAGCCGGTTCGGGTTTGCCGCCCGTTTCTCATCGGGAGGTTTTGAGAATGAGCCCTGAGTCCACCCATGGTGACGGCCGCGGCACGGGTGCTTCGGCCCCCGCCAGCATCGACCCGGTCTGCGGCATGACCGTGGACCCGACCCGCGCCGCGGGTACGGCCGTTCACGAGGGCCGGACCTACTACTTTTGCAGTCCGCGCTGTCTGCACCAGTTCGGGGCCGACCCGGCACGGTACGCGGGAGGCCGTCCCGCGGTGCCGCCTCGCGCGGCGGAGCCGGGCGGGACGGCCTTTACTTGCCCGATGCACCCGGAGGTCCGGCAGGACGTTCCCGGCACCTGCCCGAAGTGCGGCATGGCCCT
>JAIEQN010000960.1 GCA_019747685.1 Gemmataceae bacterium | reverse complement strand
CGGCTCGGGGCGGCCGCCCTCGGGGCCACCACCCTGACCGTCCGGCTGAACATGATCGCCTTCCTGCCGATGATGGGGCTGGGGCAGGCGATCTGTATTTTGGTCGGCCAGCGGCTCGGGGAGGACCGCCCGGACGTGGCCGAGAAGAGCGCCTACACCGGCTTGAAGTGGTCGTTCGGGTACATGTGCCTGGTGGCCCTGATCTACCTGACCCTGCCCGGGGTGTTGCTGGCGATGTTCGAGGGGGACACCGACCCGGACAAGTTCGCGGCCATCGCGGCGATCGTCCCGGGCCTGTTGGTGTGCGTGGCCATCTTCTCGGTGGCCGACGCGGTCAACCTGTCGTTCGCGTTCGCCCTCCGCGGGGCGGGGGACACCCGGTTCGTGACCGCCCTGACGTTCACCCTGGCCTGGCCGCTGATGGTGATCCCGACGTTCCTGGTCGTCCAGTTCGACGGGAATGTGTACTGGGCGTGGGCGTTCGCCACCGCCCACATCATCGCCATGTCGGCCTGCTTCTGGCTCCGGTTCCGGTCCGGGAAGTGGAAGACGATGCGGGTGATCGAACCGGGGGTGCCCGAGGAGGAAGACGGGGGCCACAGATGAAAGCAGGAGAGGCACAGATCAAAACAAGACCCAAGCTGTTTTTTGTTCTGATCTGTGCCTGTCCTGCTTTCATCTGTGGCCGGTCTTATTTCTTCATCGTCAGCAGGTGGGCTTGGGCCACGTCCCACATGTAGTGCCCGATCTTGTACTTCTCGGCCGCGGTCTGGATGTGCTCCTTCGCCTTCTCCGCGTCCCCCTCGGCCTCGTAATAGAGGCCGACGTACAGGTGGGCGTAGAACCGGGCCGCGGACTTCTCCTCGCCGTCGAGCTTGGCGTTCTCGGCTGCGGCCAGCACGTCGGCCGGCTTGAGCTTGCCGGCGAACAGCTCCAGCACCTCCTTCATCGGCACCCGGGCGTCCTTCGACACCGGGAGGAGGTCCTTCCGGGCCTTCTCGGGCGAGGTCGCCCGGGCGTTGCACAGGTAGTGCCAGGCCGAGTTCTCCACGTCCTCCGGGTTGACCGTCCGGTGCAGGTCGAACTGCTTCACCCCGTCGGCGAACCGGCCGGCGTAGTACAGGGCGATCCCCCGCCGCCAGTGCTCGGGTGCGGCCCGCGGCCGGAGTTCCAGGAACTTGTCGAAGTCGGCGACGGCCTCCTGGAACTTTCCGAGCTTCAGGTAGGCGTCGCCCCGGCGGTCGTAGGCGGCCGCCGCGGTGGCGTCGAGGTCGATCGCCCGGGTGAACGCCTGGGCGGCCTCGGCGTTCTGCCGCAGCGCGAGGCGGGCGGACCCGGCGACGAACGGGGCGGCCGGGTTCTTCGGGTCGTCCTTCGCGACCTTCTCGGCCAGTTCGATCGCCTCGGCGTACTTCCCGGCCGAGAACTTGGCGGCGGCCCGGTCGAGCGGATCGTCGGCCGCGGCGAAGAGGGCCGGGGCAAGGAGGAGCGGGAGCATGGCGGACCTCCGGGGTTGTCGGCCGATCCTACCCGGGCGGCGGCCGGCGGGCAACCGGTCCGTATAACGGCCGGCATCGGCTCATCGGTCATTCGCGGAGGCGGCTCATGGCCAGCGGGCGGGCGGACACCCCGGGGGGCGACGCCCCGGACGGGAAGAAGTGGCTGACGGTCCTGGTCCCGGCGGTCGGGGTGGCCCTGCTGGTCGGGGTGGTGGTGGCCATGTCCGCCCTGAGCGACCCGGACAAGCCCGGCGACAAGAGCGGCAAGGGCGGGGCGGCCGCGGCCCGGGCCCGCCGGCCGATGCCGACCGACCTGACCAAGCTGTCCGACGGCACCGCCCCGACGGCCGACGACCCCGACCTGAAGGACCTGGGGAACGGGCTGCAATACCGGGACCTGAAGGAGGGCAACGGGGAGGAGTGCCCGGCCGGGGCGACCCCCATCATGGACTACATCGGCTGGTTGAAGGACGGGGGGAAGCGGTTTGACACCAGCTTCAAGCCCGGCGGGGCGCCGCTCGACTACCCGCTCGGCAGGCTCGTCAAGGGCTGGCAGCAGGGGGTCCCGGGGATGAAGGTCGGCGGCATCCGCAAGCTGGTCATCCCGCCGGAGCTGGGGTACGGGGCCGGCGGGTACCCGCCGGACATCCCGCCGAACGCCACCCTGGTGTTCGAGATCGAGCTGCTCGGGATCAAGTGAGTTTCGAGTTTCGAGTTTGAAGTTTCGAGTTGAGGACTTCGAGCGTGGGTGTGCCGACCAGGGAGTCGGACCCCTCAACTCGAAACTTCAAACTCGAAACTACCGCTGGACCCGCGCGGAGCCGCCCTTGGCGAACGCCTCGACCTCCTCCAGCCGGGCCATCGTCACGTCCCCGTGGTAGGTGGTGAGCAGGGCGCCGTGCGCCCAGCCGAGCCGCAGGGCCTCGTCCGGGCTGCGGCCGGCGAGCAGGCCGTAGATGCACCCGGACGCGAACCCGTCCCCGCCGCCGATCCGGTCGATCACGTCGAGCTGGCAGGTCGGGCTGACGTACTTCTTCCCGTCCAGCCACAGGACGGCCGCCCAGTCGTGGCGGTTGGTCGAATGCACCTCCCGCAGGGTGGTGGCCACCAGCCTGACGTTCGGGAACTCCTTCACCGTCGCCTCGATCATCCCGAAGAAGACGTCCGGGTTCAGCTTCGAGTCGCTCTTCGCCGTCACCTCCGGCCCCCGCACCCCCAGGCCCTTCTGCATGTCCTCCTCGTTGCCGACCAGGCAGTCGACGTGGGAGACGATCCGGCGGAGGGTGTCGACGGCCCGCTTGTCCCCGCCGGCCGCCTGCCACAGCTTGGCCCGGTAGTTCAGGTCGAAGGAGATGACCGCCCCCTGGGCCTTGGCCGCCTTCATCCCCTCGATGATGAGTTCCGGTGTCGTCTCGGAGAGTGCCGCGAAGATGCCGCCGGAGTGGAACCACCGGACGCCACCCGCGAGGATCGTCTTCCAGTCGAAGTCGCCGGGCTTGAGCAGGGCGGCGGCCTCGTTCGACCGGTTGTAGAAGACGACCGGCCCGCGGACCCCGTGGCCGCGGTCGCTGTAGACGGTGGCCAGGTTCGGCCC
>JAIEQN010000428.1 GCA_019747685.1 Gemmataceae bacterium | reverse complement strand
GTCTTGCCGCCGTCGGTGGTCTTGTACAGGCCGCGGTCGCCGCCCGGCCCCCAGAGCGGCCCCTGGGCGGCGACGTACACCGTGTCCGAGTCCCGCGGGTCGATCAGGATTTTCCCGATGTGTTCGCTGCTCTTGAGGCCGACGTTCTGCCACGACCGGCCGCCGTCGGTGCTCTTGTAGACGCCGTCCCCGTAGCCGACGCTCCGCTGGCTGTTGTTCTCCCCGGTGCCGACCCAGACGGTGTTCGGGTTCTTCGGGTCGAGGACGACGACGCCGATCGAGTACGACCCCTCGGCGTCGAAGATGGGCGTCCAGGTGGTGCCGGCGTTGGTCGTCTTCCACACCCCGCCCGAGGCGACGGCGACGTAGTAGTGGCTGCGGTCGGTGGGGTGGACGGCGAACCCGACGACCCGGCCGGAGGTGGTGGCCGGGCCGACGAGCCGGGGCCTCAGCGCCCCGAGGGGGAGGCCCTTGTCCTCCTTCTTGTCCTTCGGGGCGTCCTTGTCCTTCTCCTTGGGCGGGTCGGGCGGCTGGGCCAGGGCCAGCGCGAAGAGGATGCCGGTGGCAGCGAGCATCGGGACCTCGGCAGGGGTGGTGGGGTGCGGGATACGATAGGCGGGGGGTGTTGCGGAGCACAGGCCGGGAGGCCCGTGCCACCGAGAACCGGCCGGCCGCCGGGTTGCCATTGACCCCGGCCGGGGAATCCCCTTTGCTGAACGGGTCCGCCACACCCGGAGGGGCCGCGCCATGGGGATGGAGAACTACACCCCGCACCAGCAGAAGATCATCAAGCGGTACTACCAGAACCTGGACGGCATCTCGCTGCAGCGGCTGGGGGAGCTGGTGGCCGACCTGTACCTGGCCGAGGGGAAGAAGCGGGACAAGCTGTGGGAGTCGGCGGCCGGGTGCATGCAGAAGCTGGGGGTGCCGCGGCAACGCATCGACCACCTGCTGGCCCAGCGGAAGCCGGAGTTGGTGGCGAATCTGGTGAAGGAGCTGATGGGGAAGGAGTGACGATCAGTCCGCCCGAGTTGGGGCGGCCGGTGCCGGTATGGTCGCCGGCCCGGAGGGCCGATTCCGTCAGCCCGGGCCGCAGGCCCGGGTCGGAGGGCGAGTGGAGACCCCGGCCCTTTCAGGGCCGTTCCGGGCCAGCGGGCGGTCGGAACGGCCCTTTCAGGGCCGGGGTGCTCGCCGGACGCCCACCCGGGCCTGCGGCCCGGGCTGACGGAACCGGCCCGGCGGGCCGGAAAACACCGGACCTGCGGGCCGGAAAACGGCACTCGCCGGGGCCTACGGGCCGGGCCGAACTCATCCGGCCGTCAGGCCCGGGTGGTGATGTACCCGCGGAGCAGGCCGCCGAGTTCCCGGACCCAGCCCCGCAGCCCGGCGAACTCGGACCGGTCCACGTCGGCCTGGCGGGTGACCAGGTAGACGGCGTCGGCCGCCGGGCAGGCGGCGTCCCGGTCCGGGGCCTTCCCCCACACCCCGGCATCCACCAAGACCCAGTCGTACCACTGCCGGAGTTGGTCGACCAGCTTGGGCAGCTCCTGGCCGACGAGCCCGGGGGTGTCGGCGGTCGGGGTGCCGGCGGCCAGGACTTGCAGGTTCGGGACGGCGGAGGCTTGCAGGGCCCAGGCCAGCGGCACCTGCTGGGCCAGTACCTCGGCCAGCCCGGGGGCCGGCTTCAGGGCCAGCTTGGCGGCCGCCCCGCCGGCCGGCCGGGCCGGGGCGGTGTTGGCGTCGATCACCAGGACCCGCGGCGCCTCCTCGCGGGCGAGCGTCACCGCCAGGTTCAGGAGCACCGTGGTCGTCCCGGCCTCCCCGGCGGCGGCGGTGAACATCAGCACCCGCGGCGACGGGTCGGGCAGTTGGGCCCGGACCTCGTCCCGGAGGACGCGGTACTCGCCGCTGACCGGGTGGTCCGGGAAGTGGAGGGCGACCAGCCCCGGGTCCGGGCCTTCGACCTCGGACTTGGCCCGCGGCCGGCCGGTCAGGTCGTGGAAGGTGACGGACAGGTAGGCCGGCGTCCCGGCCAGCCGGGGGAAGGTCCGGGCCTCGGGCTGCGGTGTCGGCTCGGCCCGGGCGACCACGGTTTCGGTGGTGACGGCTGCCGGCTTCGGGGCCGGGGCCTTGACCGCCGTGGCCGCCCCGGCCGAGAAGACCGGCCCGGCCGGCCCGCCGACCTCGACGTACGGGGCGTCGTCGGCGTAGCCCGGGAACTCGTCGTCCAGGGCGGCCGCGGCCACCCGGGCGGGGGGTGCCCACGGGGCGTCCGGTTCCGCGGCGGCCGACGAGCGGGCCGCCGGACCACCACTCATGACGCTGTACATCCGACTCATTCCCGGCCTCGGTGTCCGCGGTGCTGCGATCGGGAGGAGTATTCAGGCCGCCCGCTTGCGGGCCGGCTTCCGGGCCGGCCGGGCGACGGGGGGCTCCTCGGCCGGCGGGTCGAGCCCGAGCCGGGCCAGGGCTTCGAGGGCGGCCTCGGCGTCGACCCGGTCGGCCCCGGCCCCGGCGGCGAGTTCACCCGCCAGGGCCGCCGCCTGGTTGAGCACCCGGGGCACCCCGCCGGACGCCCCGGCCAGGACCGAGACGGCCTCGTCGTCGAGCGCCGCACCGGCCTGGTGGCGGAGGTAGGCGGCCGCCTCGTCCGGGGTGAACGGCTCGACCCGGTGGCGGGCGGCGACCCGCTGGGCGAACGCCCGGCCGAGGGAGTCCCGCAGCCCCGGCTGGGCCACCAGCAGCACGAACGCGGCCGCCCCGTCGGCCGTCTCGACGTTGCCGAGCAGCCGCAGTTCTTCCACCGCCGCCGGGGTCAGGTTCTGGGCCTCGTCGATCACCAGGACGGTCGGGTGCTCGCGGCCGCCGTCGCCGAGCAGCTCGGCCGTCACGGCGAGCCGCAGTTCCTGTGTGGACAACCCTTGATACGGCCGGCCGAGGTCGAACAGGACGGCCTGCAGGAGTTCGGCGGGGCCGGCCGCGTGCGGGTTGGCGACGACCGCCCGGGGCACGTCGGCGGCCAGCTGGTCGAGCCACCGCCGGGCGACCAGCGACTTGCCGACGCCGGGCGGCCCGTCGACC
>JAIEQN010000041.1 GCA_019747685.1 Gemmataceae bacterium | reverse complement strand
CCCGGTCCCGGCGACCGTCGGCACCCCGCCGGCCGCGGCCGCCCCGGCCACCCCGCTCCCGCCGCCGGGCGAGGCCACCCCGACCGCGATCGTCAAGCCGGAGAACACCGCCGCCGGCCCGGCCAGCCCGTGGAAGCCGCCGGTGGTCAACATCCCCGGGCCGGCGTCGTCCCCGTCCGGACCGCCGGTCCCGGCCCTGCCGACGCTCCCCACCACGCCCCCCCCGCCGGCCGACGGGAAGAAGTCGCTCCGGCCGGTCCGCCCCGGGGCCGACTTCGCCCTGGTCGACGCCCTCGACCGGCCCTGGGACCTCTCCTCCGGCCGGTCCGGGTCGGTCGTCCTGCTCGACTTCATGACCACCTCTTGCGTGCCGTGCCGGAAGTCGGTCCCGGGGCTGATCGACCTCCAGTCGCGGTACGCGGCCGACGGGCTGGAGCTGGTCGGGGTGGTGTGCGACGACCTGCCGGCCCGGGACCGCCTCGCCGCGGCCGAGCAGTACCGCCGGGATCATCAGCTCAACTACGCCCTGTACGCCGAGCCGGGGCCGCGGCCCGGGGCGGTGCAGGCGAAGTTCGGGGTGACCGCCTACCCGACGGCGGTGCTCTTGGACGGGGAAGGGAACCCGGTCTGGAAGGGGAACCCGCTGGCCGACCACGCGGCCCTGGAAGCCGCCGTCCGCCGGCAGCTCGGCAGGTAGTGGCCGGACGCCATAATCGTCCGCATCTCGGCCTGAAGGGCCGGTTCCGTCAGCCCGGGCCGCAGGCCCGGGTACGCTCGCCCGCGGCCTGAAGGGCCGGTTCCGTCAGCCCGGGCCGCAGGCCCGGGTACGCGGGCCGACAAGTCCCCGACCCTGAAAGAGGTCGTTCACGCAATACCTGCCCCTTGCCCCGACCCATCCGCCCGGCGATAGTGGGCGGTGGCCGGCCGGTCGCCGCCGGCAACCCCCACCGGGCACCGCCATGACACCGCCGGCTCTCGACCGCCGTACCTTCCTGGGTGCCGGCCTGGCCGCCACCGCCACGACCGCCGCACCCGCTGCCGACCCGCCGGCCAAGAAGGTCCGGGTGGCCGTCATCGGCTGCGGCAGCGTCTCCGGGGTGTACCTGCCGAACTTGGCCAAGTGCCCCTACGCCGAGGTCGTCGCCGTCTGCGACATCAAGCCGGACCGGGCCGAGAAGCGGGGCGACCGGTTCAAGGTGCCGAACCGCTACCCGCACATCGACCGGCTGCTCGGCGGCGTGCCGTTCGACCTGCTGGTGAACCTGACCGACATGCAGGAGCACGAGCACCTCAACCGCCAGGCGGTCGAGGCCGGCAAGCACGTCTGGAGCGAGAAGCCGCTGGCCAACTCGCTGGCCGCCGGGCAGGCCCTCCTGGAGCTGTCGCGGAAGAAGGGCACCCGGCTCTGGGGCGCCCCGATCCCGGTGATGAGCCCGCAGTTCGCGTTCATGGCGAAGGTGCTGGCCGCCGGGCAGCTCGGCCGGGTGGCCGCCGCCCACGCCGACTACGGGCACACCGGCCCGGGGTGGTCGGCCTTCTTCTACGAGAAGGGCGGCGGCAGTATGCCCGACCTGGCCGTCTACAACCTGACCACGCTGACCGGGTTGCTCGGCCCGGCCAAGTCGGTGACGGCCATGCTCAGCGTCGTGACGCCGACCCGCAAGGTGGACGACAAGGGCGAGATCAAGGTCGTGGCCGAGGACAACGCGATGGTCCTGATGGACCACGGGAACGGGGTCATCTCGCACACCCAGAGCGGGTTCAACTACTTCAACCCGCACGGCCACGAGGGGAAGAACGAGACCCGGCACACGATCGGCATCGTCGGCAGCAAGGGGGCGATGGGGCTGGTCGGGTACGACTGGGAGCCGCAGGGGGTGGACCTGGCGACGGAGAACAAGCCGGGGTTCGTTCGGCAGGCGACGGACAAGGGCGGGTACGTCTGGCAGATGGGGGCGGCGCTGGCGGCCGAGTGCCTGGCGACGGGCAAGGACTTCCTGGTGACGCCGGAGCACGCCCTGCATGTCCTGGAAGTGATCCAGGCGGCCCGGCAGTCCCAGGACACCGGCCGGCGGGTCGAACTCCGGTCCACCTTCAAGTGGCCGGTGGTGGCTTGACCGGTTCGTTGAAAAGTTCGTGACGACGGGAGTAGGTGTTGACCGTCGGGGCGGGGCGGATAGAATCGTGGTCGCGGGCGGTCCGGCCCTGGCCGCCGTGCCTTTTCCCCCTCTGGCCGGAGGCCCGAATGACCGCCCATCGCCTGCTCGTTCCTGGCCGCGCGTTGGCCGCGGCCGCCGTCACCCTGTCCGCCGTCCTGGCCTCGGCCGCCCCGGCCCGGGCGGCGATCGCCATCTACGACCTGGGTTTCAACGCCGCCTACGCCCAGGCGGCCGGGAACGCCCCGCCGTCGTTGACCGGGTACTTCTTCAGCGCCCGGGCGTTCCTCGACGGCGGCCCCGGCGACCCGACCGCCGGCACCCTGGACTACCCCGGCCCCGGGTCCCCGGCCGCCCTCACCCTGGTCGCCCCGGACCTACTGCTGTTCCAGACCGGTTTCCTCCCCGACCTGGCCACCTTCAACGCCGAGTTCCCGTTCGGGCCGTACACCCTGACCTCCGACGGGACCCCGTCCCCGCTGACGATCGACTACGCCGCCGACGTTTACCCGCTCAACGCCCCGGCCCTGACCGAGGCATCGTTCAACGCCCTCCAGGGGCTGAACCCGGCCGACCCGGTCGCCCTCGAGTTCAACCCGTTCGCCACCAACCCGCTGGCCGACGAGTCACTGGTCTTCGTCTCCATCCTCGACGCGATGACCTTCGCCCCGGTCTTCGCCGCCGGCTTCCTCCCGCCCGACACCACCGCGGTGGACGTACCGGCCGGCACCCTCCTGCCGAACACCCAGTACCTGTTCGAGGTGATCTTCTCCAGCCGGCTCAACGGCACCGACCCGTTGACCGGGGTCGGGCTGGTCCAGCAGTTCAACACCCGGACCAGCGGGCTGTTCACCACCGGGGCGGCCCCGGCGGCGGTCCCGGAGCCGGCGGGCCTCGGCCTGGCGGCGGCGGCC
>JAIEQN010001112.1 GCA_019747685.1 Gemmataceae bacterium | reverse complement strand
CCCGTGGTCGTCGACCCGCACGACCCGCACGCCGTCGAGGTCGGCGGGCTGCCCCTGTCGGTGATGGTCGGGCTGGCCCTCCTGCCGTTCGCCATCCCGCTGGTCTGGCTGATCGCCCCGCTGGTGGTCGGCCGCCCGCCGGCCCTGTCGGTGGCCACCCCGGTCGCCCTGGCGGTGGCCGCCGCCGCCCTCTGCCTGGCCGTCGTGTTCACCGTCGACTGGTCCCCGGCCACCCGGCTCAAGGGGGTGCTGGTGCTGCTCGGGCTGACCTACCTCGCCGGGCTGAGCCTGTACTTCCTCCGCAAGGAGATGGTCGACCGGGTCGGGGCCCAGTTCGGCCCGCGGTGGCGGGAATTCCGGCCGCCCCAGGGCCCGCCGTACGCCGTCGAGCTGCCGGGCAAGCCGGTGCCGACGAACGAGCAGCCGCTGGCGGCCGCCCTGTTCTGCCACCGGGCCGGCCACGCCGGGTGGGCCGGCGACTTCCTCTGCCTGGTCGGGGCCGGGGACGACCCGCACCCGGACGAGGCGGACGACCCGTGGTTCGCCGCGGTCGCCCGGGAGGTCGCCGGCCGGGACAAGGGCCGACCGATCCCCGGGGCGGTCATCCCCGGCCGGGAGTGGCGGGTCGGCCTCGGCGGGGCCGCCCGGACGGTCCGGGTGTACCGGGCGAACGGGGCCGTCTACTACCTGGCGGCCGAGGGGCCGGACCCGGACGGCCACGCCGCCCGGGTGTTCGCGTCGTTCAAGCCCGGACCTTAGCGGGGAGTTTCGAGTTCGAAGTTTCGAGTCTCAAGTTTGGCCCCCGGGGGCGACTCCGTCATCCGCTTTGACCGTAAACTCGAAACTTGAGACTCGAAACTCGAAACTGTCATGACGATGCCCGTCCGATCGCTGCCGGTCGCCCAGAACTGGGACTGTAGCGGGTGCGGGGCCTGCTGCCGGGTGTACCGCGTCCCGGTGACGGCCGACGAGCGGAAGCGGATCGAGGCCCAGGGGTGGGAGGCCGAGGCGGACCTGAAGGACACCCCGTACTTCGTCGCCGACAAGACCGGGGACTGGCTGAACCACCGGCCGGACGGGGCCTGCGTCTTCCTGGGTCCCGACAACCTCTGCCGCATCCACGCTAAGTTCGGGTCGGCCGGTAAGCCGCTGGCCTGCCGGGTGTACCCGTTCCTGCTGGTCCCGGCCGGGGACCACTGGCGGGTCGGGCTGCGGTTCGCCTGCCCGATGGCCGCCGAGGACAAGGGCCGGCCGCTGGCCGACCACCTGCCCGAGGTGCGGGAGTATGCGGCAGCGCTGGAAGCCGACAGCCCAGGGGTGGCGGACGCCCCGCCCGTCCCGCTCGAACCCGGCCGGTCGGTGCCGTGGGCCGACCTGGCCCGGATGGCGGCGGCCGTGTCCGGGATGCTCGGTGACACCGCGCTGACGCTCGAACGGCGGTGGCGGGCGGTGCTGAAGCTGGCCGAGTTGGGCCGGGGGCTGCGGCTGGATGGGCCGAAGCCGGTGACCGGGAACAGGCTGACGGAGTTCGTCCGGTCGCTCGGCCGGGCGGCCGCCGAGGAGACGCCGGACGCGGCCGAGGTCCCGCCGCCGGGGTGGGTCGGGCGGATGGTGTTCCGGCAACTGCTGGCGGTGTACGCCCGGCGGGACCACGGGGCCGAGAAGGGGACGGCCCAGCGGACCGCCCTCGGCCGCATCCGGGCGGCCGCCCGGTTCGCCCGGGGCACCGGCCGCATCCCGAAGGTCATCAGCCTGATCCCGGACGGGGCGCGGTTCGAAGACGCCGAGCAACCGGCCGGGGAACTGTCCCGTCAGTCCGAGGCGTTGTTAACCCGGTCCTACCGGCAGAAGGTCGAGTCCTTGCAGTTTTGCGGGCCGCCCAACTTCGGCGTACCATTTTGGGAGGGGCTGGTGTCGCTGGCGGTGACGTTCCCGGCCGTGCTGTGGCTGGCCCGGGTGCTGGCCGCCGGCGGGATGGAGCCGGACGCCGCCGTCACCCGGGCGCTGCGGGTGGTGGACGACAACTTCGGGTTCAACAAGCTGCTGGGGCTGGGCCGGCAGAAGTTCGCCCTGCGGCTGTTGGCCGGCCGGGGCGAGGCTGCCCGGCTGGTCGCGTGGTACGGCCGGTGACGGGTCGTGGGCGGTAGGCCGCGGGCAGAGGACAGTACGGAACCGCCCTTCGCCCGATTCTGCCCGCTGCCTGCTGCACACTACCCACTGCTGGTGAGGTGTCCCGTGGAGCGGTGGTTCGAGGGGATTCACCTGCTCGGCCGGGTGGCCTGGGTCGAGACCGGGTGTTGGCTGCTGACCAACGGCACCGAGGCGGCCGTGCTGGAGCTGCCGCCGTCGGTCTGGGGTGGCCCGGACCCGGTCCGGCTGGCGGTCGCCGGGGCGGCCGGGCTGGGGGTCGAGGTCCGCTACCTACTCTGCTCCCACTCCCACCTGGACCACTTCAGCCGGCCGACCCTGCGGCGGATGCGGCTGGCCTTCCCGGGCGCGGAGCCGGTCCTCCAGGCCGGGTTCCGGGGGGTGGTCCGGGACCCGGCCGGGGTCCGGTTCTTCGACGAGTCCGAAACCCTGTCGCTGGCCGGCGAGCCGCTCCACCTGATCCACGCCCCGAAGCACAGCCCGACGGACACGATGGTGGTGTTCCGGGGGGCGGTGTGTACCGGCGACTGGGAGCTGGGCACCCTGCGGACGGTCCACGACTGGAATCCGATCTGGCGGGTGCCGGTGGAGACCCGGGTGCGGTCGTGCGAGCGGCTGATGGGCTTCCCGGGCCGGGCCAACTACGCCGTCCACCGGGTCTACTCGGTCCACGGGACGGACCGGCGGGAGAACGTCGACTTCCCGGCCCTGATGGCCGCCACCCGCGAGGACCGGCAGTTGTGGTGAAACGCCGGGCGGCCCCGGCCGTCGGTCTTGCGGCACACCCGTCACATCACCCGCGGTGGCCACCCATGTCCGCCCGCCGCGCGTTCACCTGGGTCGAGCTGCTAGTCGGCTGACACTTTCGAGTTGCCGACTGCCCGCGCGGCGGTACTCCTGGGGGCACCGGGAGGA
>JAIEQN010000376.1 GCA_019747685.1 Gemmataceae bacterium | reverse complement strand
CGGCGGCCTGAGCACGCCCCCGAGGTGCCCCATGATCCGCTCCGTACTGTGCCTCCTCGCGGCGGCCGGGCTGGCCGCCGCTCAGCCGCCGAAGGCTGACCCGCCCGGTAACCCGGACCCGATCCCACCGCCCGGCCGGCCCCCCGCGGCCGCCCGGGCGGCGCGAGAAGAAGTCGAGCTACTGGAGGCCCACCTCGCCACCAAGCAGGCTTACGTCAAGGCGGCCGAGGTGGCGGTCGAGGGGCCGAAGGTCCGGCTGACCCGGCTGGCCCGGCTGGCGGCGGCCGGGACGGTGACGGAAGACGAGGTCGAGGCGGCCAAGGTCGAGGTCAAGCTGGCCGAGGCCCAACTGGCGATCCGCAAGGCCGAGGCGAACGAGGTGGCGGTCCGGCTGAAGCACGCCCGGGCGCGGGTCGAACGGACCGGCAAGCAGGCCGCGGCCGAGCCGGAGTTGCGGAGGCTGGCCGAGGCGGCGGAGAAGGCCCGGGCCGAGGCGGCCCGGACCGGCGCGACGGCCGAACAGCTGCGGGTACGGTACGAGACGATGAGCCGAACTTACGACCCCAACACGCCCGTCATTCTCAACGCGGAGAGAACTCTGAAGGCGGCCCGGGCGCGGGCCGAGGCCGCCGAGGCGAAGGCGGCCGCGACGGAGGCCGAGATCGATCGGCAACGGGCCGAGATCGAGGGCAAGCCGGGAATGCTGCTCACTTCTTCCCGGCCATCGCCTGCTTCACGGCCGCCCCGAGGTCGGCCGGGGTGTCGGCCACGGCGATGCCGGCCTTCTTGAGCGCCGCGATCTTGTCGGCGGCGCTGCCGCTGCCGCCCGAGATGATCGCCCCGGCGTGGCCCATCCGGCGGCCCGGCGGGGCCGTCCGGCCGGCGATGAACGCCGCCACCGGCTTCTTCACGTTCTTGGCGACGTACTCGGCCGCCTGCTCCTCGGCCGTCCCGCCGATCTCCCCGATCATCAGGATGGCATTCGTCCCCGGGTCCTTCTCGAACAGCTCCAACAGTTCGATCTGGTTCGTCCCGATCACCGGGTCGCCGCCGATCCCGACGCAGGTGGACTGGGGCAGCCCGAGCGAGGTGAGCTGGAACACGGCCTCGTAGGTCAGGGTGCCGCTGCGGCTGATGACGCCGACGCCCTGTTGCCCCGCGGGGGTCGGGGTGTGGATGTACCCGGGCATGATGCCGATCTTGCACTGGCCCGGGGTGATGACGCCGGGGCAGTTCGGGCCGACCAGCCGGACCCCGGGCTTGGTGACCAGGTAGCGCTTGGCCCGGGCCATGTCCAGTACCGGGATGCCCTCGGTGATGGCCACGATCAGCTTGATACCCGCGTCGGCCGCCTCCATGATGGCGTCGGCGGCGGCCGGCGGGGGGACGAAGATCATGGTGGCGTCGGCCCCGGTCGCCTGGACCGCCACGGCCACCGTGTTGAACACCGGCAGCTTGGCCTTCGACTCCTTCCCCTCCCACGTCGACCCGCCCCGGCCGGGGGTGACACCGCCGACGAACTTCGACCCGTAGGCCAGACACTGGTCGGTGTGGAAACTCCCGGCCTTGCCGGTGATCCCCTGGCACACGACGCGGGTGTTCGAGTCGACGAGGATGCTCATGGGTGGTCCCGGGGGCCGACGCGGATACCCCAGTGATACGTCCGGCGGCGGCGGCCGGCGAGGTGGGTCAGTCCCCGGCCGGGATGATGATCGGGGGGTCGGCGTCGGTCGTGTCGACCGCGACGACGTGATCGAGGGAGACGACCGCCGCCCACCGCCGGCCGCCGGGGGCGGCCGGGTCCGGCCGGTAAAGGCGGAGGACATCCCGGTCGATCTCGGCCCAGTCGGGGTCGGTCACGTCCTGGGTGGACCGGCCGGTCAGGGTGATGCGGAACGGGACGAACGGCCGGCGGGCCAGCAGTTCGCGGATGATCTCGGTCACGGCGGCCTCCGTGGTGCGGCCCGGTCACGGCGTCCCATTCGCCCCGGCCGGGGGCGGGGCCGCCGGGGAGGAAAGGTACTCGGCCGTCTGGATGTGTACGAGCGAAACGATCTTAATCCGGTTCGGGGCGTCGGGGTCGTCGGTGGCGGTCGGCACGGCGATGTGGGCGACACCGAGCGTCGGGATGATCATGTCCGGGTGGGTGATGTCGAACGTCTCGCCGGTCGTCACCAACAGCCGGAACGGCCGGAATGGGACGACCCGGGTGAGCGCGAGGATGTCGGTATGCCGCATGCTGACTTCGTGGGCGGTGGGCGGTGGGCGGTCGCCCGTCATCATACCGGCCACCTCACTGCGGGGCGAAGTCGTCCACCAGCCAGCCGCGGGCCGGGTCCTTGGCCAGTTTCAGGGCGAACGCCTTCGTCGCCCCGCCCTTCGTCACCGTCACCGCGTACCCATCCCCGGCCGGGGTACGGGTGTACGAGTCGGCCCCGCCGAGGCCGAGCCCGTCGACGTACCGGCCGAGGGCCCCCCGGCTGTAGTCGTACCCCTGGTCCTTGTCCTGCGAGAAGGGCTCGGCCCGGGCCTTCCGCAGCCCCGGGGTGATCGCGGCGGCCACCAGGGGCAGCCGGTCGTCCCGCGACAGGGCCGTGTCTGCGGCCGTCACCGCGTCGAGGAATGCCAGGGCGGCGAACTCCTTCGCCACGTCCTCCGGGCCGGCCGCTCTGAGGTCGGCGGTCTTGGCCGTCCCCAGGCCGAACCAATCGACCTGCCACCCGCCGCCGGCCGGGACCAGCCGGAGGAGGTAGCGGCCGGCCCCGTTGTTGAACGACCCGACGAACACGACCGACCCGCCGGCCGGGTAGCCCGTGGGCGGGCCGACGGTCGCCAGTGGGCCGGTCGCCCGGGTCAGCCACCCGGCCGCGGCCGACGGGCTGTACCCCTGCTCCTTCTCGCCGGGGAAGGCGGTCGGCTTGCCGATGGCCTTGAGGAAGTCGGGGGTCAGCCGGGCGAGGAGCGGGGTCGTGCCGGGGCCGGGGGCGGCGGCCGCCCGGAGGTCGGCGACGAACCGCTCGGCCGCCTGCTGGGCCGGGTCGGTCGGGCCGACCGGCCCGG
>JAIEQN010000253.1 GCA_019747685.1 Gemmataceae bacterium | reverse complement strand
GACCCCGGCCCCGACCGCCGCGACCGCCGGGGCGGCCGACACCACCGGCACGGCGGCCGGGCGGGGGAGGTAGTCGGCCACCAGCTCCCAGTCGGCCACCCGCTTCCACGCCTCGGCCGACCCGGCCGGGCGGAGCATGTCGGCGGCCCCGAGCCGGCCCTCCTGGGCCCAGTCGGCGACCACCTGATACGGGACCTGCTTGTACACGGTGTTCGCGGTGACGAACCACACGTCGAACGCCTTCGGCGGGCGGGGCACGGGGGAACTCCGGGTACGGGCGAGCCGGGGCGTGAGGCCCCGGTCTTCACCCTCTCCCGTTGAGGGAGAGGGTCGCCCCGCGCCAGCGGGGCGGGGTGAGGGGAGTTAGCCTTCGCCCTCCGGACGGGTAGCCGGTGTTCCCTCACCCGCCGCCCGGCGGGCGGCTGCCCTCTCCCTCAGGGGGAGAGGGCGGAACGGCGGTCTACCCCCGCCGGGCCTCCCGGCGGCCGCCGGCCCGCCGCGGCTCGTCCTCCTCGGCGTACTCGTCCTCGTCCCGGTCGGCCTTGGCCGGCTTCGGCGGGTCGAGCAGGGACGGGTCCTTCTTGAAGTTGGTGACCAGGGTGACCAGCTTGGCCGCGGCCGCCTTCATCTTGTTCTCGAAGTGCCCGATCCACTCCTTGAACAGGACGTGGCTGAACACCAGCGGGATGGCGGTGAACAGCCCGAGGGCGGTGGCGAACAGGGCCAGCCCGATCTTCGACGAGTGCTCGCTGACGTTCTGCTTCGACCCGCCCCCCTGGGACGCCTCCCCGATGGCCGAGAAGGTGTTGATCATCGAGATGACGGTGAACAGCAGCCCGACCATGGTGGCGATCTTGGCGATGGCCAGGATCGGCGGGAGCAGGAAGTGGAGCCGGGGGACGACCTCCAGCTCGGCCTCGGTGGCCATGCTCCGCCGCATGGCCGCGGCCCCCTGGTCGGCGGCCTCCAGCCCGGCCACGTACAGCCGCTGGGGGATCAGCCCGTGCTCCTGCTTGCAGAACTCGACCGCCCCCTTGATCCCCTTCCGCCGGAGCACGTCCTGGAAGGCCGGCAGGAAGTCGTCCATGTCGGTGGCGGCGGTCCGGTTCAGCAGCAGCCGCCAGATCACCAGGGAGGCGGCGACCAGCGACATGAGGACCAGCGGGGTGGCGAAGTACCACTCGCCGATGAAGAAGTTGTAGACCGCGTTCATGCCGGGTGGTCCGGGGGCGGGGCGGGGTCGGGGCCTCTGGAATCTAGCATTACCGATCCCGGCGGACGGAGCAAGCGGGGGCGGAGAAATGAGCCGACGGGGTCCCCGGGACATCGCGGACGAATCGGCTTCGGCCCGGAGGGCCGGTTCCGTCAGCCCAGCCCGAAGGGCTGGGTGGGCGGGTGATCGAACGGCCCCGACCCTGAAGGGGTCGTTCCTGGCCGGGCCGGGAACGGCCCTGACAGGGCCGGGGTTACGGCGGACAACTCCCCGGGCCTTCGGCCCGGGCTGACGGAACTGGCCCTCCGGGCCGAGGACGACAAACCCGCCGGGCCGTCACTCCTCGTCCTCGTCGGCCGTGACCTTGGACCGGGCCACGATCTGCTGCTGGACGTTGGCCGGGACCATCTCGTAGTGGCTCAGCTCCATCGCGTAGGAGCCCTGGCCCTGGGTCAGCCCGCCGAGCTGGGCGGCGTACCGCGCCACCTCGGCCAGAGGGGCCCGGGCGTAGATGACCGTCACGTCCCCGGGCAACGAGTCCTGGTTCTCGACGTGGGCCCGCTTGGTCGGCAGGTCGCCCAGGATCGCCCCGGTGTACTTCCCGGGGGCGGAAATCTCCATCTTGACGATCGGCTCCAGGAGGGCCGGCCGGGACGCCGCGAACGCCTTCCGGAACGCCAGCCGGGCGGCCGTCTTGAACGCGGCCTCCGACGAGTCCACGTCGTGGTACTTGCCGAAGTGGACCTCGACGGCGATGTCCTGGATGCGGTACCCGGCCAGGGCCCCCCGCTCCATCACCTCCTTGCACCCCTTCTCGATGGCCGGGAGGAAGTTGTTCGGGATCGTCCCGCCGACGATGTGGTCGAGGAAGGCGAAGTTCAGGGCCGGGTCGTAGTGGCAGCTCCGGAGCTTCTCGAACCGGCTCTTGTTGGCGAACTCGGCCTCGCACTGTTCCTGCGACTTGATCTCCCGCGGCAGGTGGTACATCCGCAGGTGGACCTCGGCGAACTGGCCCCGTCCGCCGGTCTGCTTCTTGTGCCGGTGGTCCCCGGCCCCGTCCGCCTGGATCGTCTCCCGGTACGGGATCTTCGGCTCCTTGGTCACCACCTCGACCCCGAACCGGGCCTTCAGCCGCTCCCGGATGATGTCCAGGTGCAACTGGCTGACCCCGGTGATGACCAGCTCGTGGGTCTGCGGGTCGTGGGTGACCCGGACGGTCGGGTCCTCCTCGGCCAGCTTGTGCAGGCCGACGGAAATCTTCTGCTCGTCCCCGCGGTTCTTCGGCTCCACGGCCAGCCCGAACATCGGGGTCGGGAAGTGCGGGTGGGGCAGCTTCGGGGCGTGGGCGGTGTAGGCGACGGTGTCCCCGATCTCCAGCCCCTCGACCTTGGCGACGGCCACGATGTCGCCCGGGCCGGCGTCGTGGACCTGGGTGGTCGCCTTCCCCTGGACCTCCAGCAGGTGCCCGACCCGGAGCGTCTGGCCGTTGCGGAGGTTGACGACGTTGTGGTTGTGCTGGAGCTTGCCGGCGATCACCCGGACGAACGAGAGGTGGCCGACGAACTTGTCGTTGACCACCTTGAACACCTGGCCGACGAACTCCTCCTGCTCGGTCGGTTCGAGCTGGTGGGTGGCCCCGTTGGCCCCGACCTGGAGCCCTTCGAGCCGCTTGCGGGCGAACGCCGGGGACAGCCCGTACCGGCTCAGGGCGTCGAGCAGGTCGCGGACGCCCTTGTCCTTCTTGGCCGAGCAGCAGAAGATCGGGATGAGCGTCCCGGCGTCCATCGCCCGGGTGATGTCGGCCTCCAGCTCGGCGACCGTCACCTCGCCCTCGGTCAGGTACTT
>JAIEQN010001006.1 GCA_019747685.1 Gemmataceae bacterium | reverse complement strand
GCGGCCGAGCTGAGCGACCGGGAGGCCGAGGTGCTCCGGCTGATCGCCCGGGGGTACAGCAACAAGGAGATCGCCGCCCGGCTCGACCTGTCGGTCAAGACGGTCGAGACGTACAAGGCCCGGTCGGCCGAGAAGCTCGGGCTGCGGAGCCGGGTGGACATCGTCCGGTACGCCACCCAGCAGGGGTGGCTGGCCGGGTAGCAGTGGGCGATCCGGGTTTCGTCGCCCCGAAGGGGCGTCCGGGAATAGCCCGGGGCTGTCGCCCCGGGCTATTCCCGGACGCCCCTTCGGGGCGGCTGCCTACTGCCCACTACTCAAAGGTCCGGCAAACCCCCGACACGGTTTGCGTACTCTTCGGACAGATCATCGGCCGCCGATTCCCGACCATAACGTCACGTTCCCAACCTACCGCTGTCCGGGGGAAAGACCCGTGACGACGTACCAACCCCTACGGCCGCCGGTCGACGGCCGCCCGGTCGTCGAGAACCGCCTGCTGGCCGCCCTGCCCGGGAAGGAGTTCGACCGGCTGGAGGCCCGGATGACGACCGTCCCGTTCGGCATCCGCGACCCCGTCTACCGGGCCGGCGGGCCGGTCGACCACGTCTACTTCCCGCTCGACGGGGTGCTGTCCCAGGTGGTGGTGATGGAGGACGGCGGGGCGGTCGAGGTCGGGACGGTCGGGTACGAGGGGATGGTCGGGGCGTCGGTCGCGTTCGGCGACCCGCGGAGCCAGTGCCAGGTGTTCTGCCAGGTGGCCGGCCGGGGCCGGCGGCTGCCGGCCGACGAGTTCCGGGCCGAGTGCGACCGGGGCGGGCCGCTGGCCGGGCTGGTCCGCCGGTACATGCTGTTCCAGGCGGCGGTGGCCGCCCAGGGGGTGGGCTGCAACCGGCTCCACGGGATCGACGAGCGGTGCGCCCGGTGGCTGCTGATGACCCACGACCGGGTCGGGACCGAGACGTTCACCCTGACCCAGGAGTTCCTGGCCCAGATGCTCGGGGTCCGGCGGGCGAGCGTGACGGTCGCCGCCGGGATGCTCCAGCAGGCCGGGATCATCCGCTACACCCGGGGGAAGATCACCGTCCTCGACCGGGACCGACTGGAGGCCGCGTCGTGCGAGTGCTACCGGGCCGTCCGGGCCGAGTACGACCGGCTGCTGCCGCCGGGTGAGGTCGGCTGATGTCGGGGGAATGCGAAAAGCCGTGGCTCGGTCCGCCACCGCACACACATCGGATCGCCCTTTTGCGACACTGACTCTATCCCCGAACACCCGGCACGGACGCCGACGCCGCACCCTCGCCCCGGCGGACCGCTGCCGCGATGACGCACCCACCCGACCCCCGCCCCGTGCTGGTGGTGGACGACGACCCGGATGTCCGCCGGGTCATCGAGCTGCTGGTCGGCCGGCTCGGGTTCCCGGTCCTGGCGGCCGGGGACGGGCCGGCCGGGGTCGGGCTGTTCCGCGATCACGCCGCCGGGGTCGCCGCCGTCCTGCTGGACGTGCGGATGCCCGGGATGGACGGGCCGCAGGCGCTGGCCGAGCTGCGGGCGATCGACCCGGCCGTCCGCTGCTACTTCGTGACCGGGGACGCCGGCGACCGGACCGACGCCGACCTAGTCGCCCTCGGGGCGGTCGGGGTCCTCCGCAAGCCGGTCCGCCTGGAACACCTGGCCGCCGCCCTGGCCGCCACCCCCGCCGCCGTCGGCCCCGCCCGACCCGGCCCGGAGCCGATGCCGATGACCACCACGCTGCTCCACGAACCCCCGCGGCTCCTGGACCTCGACGGCCAGCCCCGGCTGTCGGTGCTGGTGGTCGAGGACTGCCCGGACACGGCCGCCTCGATGGTGGAACTGTTGCGGCTCACCGGGTACGACGCGGCGGCCGCGGCGAGCGGCCCGGCGGCCCTGGAGCTGGCCGACGGGGTGCCCCCGGACGTGGCCCTGATCGACCTGTGGCTGCCCGGGATGGACGGGTGCGAGGTGGCCCGGCGGCTGCGGGACCGGTGCCCGCGGAAGCGGCCGCTGCTGGTCGCGGTGACCGGGTGCGGGACGGACGCCGACCGGCGGCGGACGGCCCTCGCCGGGTTCGACCTGCACCTGACCAAGCCGGTCGACCCGGACCTCCTGTTCCGGGTGCTCGGCCGGTTCGCCCGGCTGCTGGCCCCGCCCGCCCGGGCCTGACCCCGTTAGCCGCCGAACGGCCCCAGGGCCCGGCGGAAGGCGGTCACGTCCGGGAACCGGTCGGCCGGGTCCCGGGCCAGGGCCTTGTGGACGACGGCGGCCAGCCCGGCCGGCAGCTCCGGGCGGAGGTCCCGGATCGGGACCGGTTCGGCGGTGACGACCGCCACCAACTGCTGCCGGATGTCGCCCGGCAGGTCCCGCGGCGGGCGGCCGGCGAGCAGGGCGAACAGGGTGGCGGCGGCCGCGTACTGGTCGGCCGCCGGCCGGGCCTCCCGGTAGTGGGTGACCGGCTCCGGGGCGACGAACCCCAGGGTCCCTTCGACCTCCCCCTGGAGGGTCAGCCCGCTCAGCCGGCAGTCGTCGTACTTCCGGGCCAGCCCGAAGTCGGCCAGCTTCGTCACCCGGGCCGTCCGCGGCCCGCCGACCAGGACGTTGGCCGGCTTCACGTCCCGGTGGACGGTCCCCCGCCGGTGGGCGTACCCGAGGGCGGCCAGCACCCCGGCGGCGATCCGGACGGCCGTGCCGACCGGCAGCCGGCCCCGGGCCCGGAGCATCCGCCCGGCGTCCGGCCCGTCGACCAGCTCCATCACCAGGTAGACCGACCCGCCGGCCTCCCCGCTGTCCAGGTGGCGGACGACGTGCGGGTGGTCCAGCTCGGCCAGCAGCCGGGCCTCCCGGACGAACTTCTCCACCTCCCGCCGGCCGACCCCGTCGGCCGGGCGGACCAGCTTGACCGCGACCGCCGCCCCGTCGGCCCGGCGGACGGCCCGGTAGACCACCCCCATCCCGCCCCGGCCGACCTCCCCGCCCAGGGTGTAGCCCGGCACCTCGGGCCCGGCGGCGGGCGGGGGGCCGGGCCGGCCGGCGTCCCA
>JAIEQN010000435.1 GCA_019747685.1 Gemmataceae bacterium | reverse complement strand
GTCGGGACCGCGGGGACGGGGGCGGCGCCCGGCCGGGGGCCGGACGGGTCAGGGGCGAGGGTCTCGGCGGGCGGGGGGATGGCCGGGTCGCGGGGCGGGGCCGGGACGGTCGCGTCGGGGGCGGTCACGGGCGGGGTCACTCCTCGGGCCGGGCCTCGGAAGTCGGGGCCGGCGGTTCCCGCCGGCCCCGCGCCCCGATCCGGAAGTATGGCTCACCTTTGGCCGGTGTGGGGGCAGGACGTCATTCGGCGTCCTCCACGGGCGGGGGCGGGGGGTACGGGGCGGCCAGCCGGGGGAACCGGTGGCGGGCGTCGGCCTCGTCGAAGTACCACGGGTCGGCGGGCGGGGCCGGCGGGTCACCGCCCCGGAGTTGCCGGACCTGCTCGTAAAAGTCGCTCATCCCGGTCAGGGCCTCGTAGGCCCGGACCGTCGCGTCGGGCAGCCCGCCGTCGTCCACCGGGTCGCCGTCGAGTCCGTCGGCCAGCGAATCCGGGTCGAGCAGGGCGGCGTCGTACACGTCCTGCCCGCGGCCGACCAGCCAGGCCCGGAAGTCGCGGAGGGCGCCCGGCAGGCCCGACCCCTGCACGAGGGCCGCGGCCGCCCGCAGGTCGGGGGTGTCGGCGGCCGCCATCGCCTCGTCCAGCCGGACCCGGAACGCGACCACCTCGAACCACTTGAGCCGGCGGAGGGCGACCCCCGGGTCCGGCCCGAGGCCGGCCACGATCTCCCAGAACCGGTCCCAATCCATTTGGAGTGCTTCGTGTTAAGTGTGGGAGTGTTTAGTCTTCGGGGTCATCGCCGAGGTAGATCGCCGCGAGCCGGGGGAACCGGCGGCGCATCTCGGCGGCATCGTCGTGGTCCCAGTCGTCTCCGAGCGGTGGGGACGGCCACGGCCCCGGATGGCGGGCATCCAGGGCCTCGTAGAACGCCTCGTGCCCGCCGTCCGGGGCCGTCCCGGTCGCCGCAAGCCAGGCGTAGGCTCCGGCCACCCCGCCCGCCTCGGCCATCGGCCGCGGTCCGGCCATGTCCGCCAGGGTGTCCGGGTCGGCGACGGCCGCCTCGTATGCCTCCCGGCCTTGGAGGAGGAGCCAACACCGGAAATAGTGGAACCCGTCGTCGGAACAGCCGCCGCGGATCAGGTACGCGGCCCCCCATAGGTCCCACCGCTCGGCCCGGGCGGCGGCCCTGTCCCAGTGGGCCTGGAAGTCGAGGATGTCGTCCGGCGGGAGCTTGGCCAGCCGGGCGGTCAGCCGGTCGACCTGGGCGTCGGGGTCGAGCGGGTCCGGCCGGCTGGCCGCGATGTGGCCCCAGAACTCGTCCTCGGTCATGGGCGACCTCCGTTACGGCGTCGGGGCGGCCGGCGGGAACAGGTCGGCCACCGCCAGCCGGAAACCGGGCACGACGGGATCACCGGCCAGCTCGTCGGCCCGGGAGAGGACGCGAACAGCGGTCGGGGAGTCGTAGCAGTACACCTGCTGGATGTTGGGGAACACCAGCCACACGGCCGACACCCCCGCGGCGAAGTACTCCTGCACCTTCGCAAGGGTCGCGTGGGTCTTCTCCCGCGGGCTGATGACCTCGACGGCCAGCTCGGGGACGACCGGGACGAAGTCGCCGGGGGGGAACAGGTGCCCGTCCGCCCACCGGGCGAACGACAGCACGGACACGTCCGGCTTCCGCCCCCGCCCACCCGGGAGGGCGTACCCGAGCCCGGGGTACGACCGCCCGAACCCGGACGCGGCCAGCACCGGAATGAGGGCGTTGTGGAGTCGGGTGGCGATGTCGAACTCTTTTGCGCCCACGGGCTTCCTCACGACGAGGCCGTCGACCACCTCGAAGGTGAACTCCGGCTCGGGGGCCGTGGGGTCGTACCGGCGGGGCCGGCGGCCGTCGGCCCGGGGGCGGGCGGCCTCCGGCCGGGTCGCGGTGTTCATCGTCACGTCCTCCTTCAGTACCCCGTCTTAACGGGTTGTGACACGGCCCCGTTCAGGCTCGGCTCGGGCGACCAGTCCCGCCAGTTGTTCGCCTGCCGCCAGAACGCCAGCGGGTTCTCGTACACCACCTTCCGGGTGACGGCATCCGGGTGGCCCCGCCGCTTCATCTCCTGGATGAACTCCGGAACCGCTACCGGGTCCGACTTCCCCCAGTCCCCGGCCGAGTTCACCATCACCCGCTCCGTCCCCACCATCTCCACGATGTCCGCCGCCCGGGCCGGGGTACACTTGGTCGTCGGGTACAGGGTCATGCCCACCCAGAACCCGCCGTCCCGGGCCGGCCGGACGGTGTGCTCCTCGACGTGGTCGACGCACACCCGGTGCGGCTTCACCCGCGGGTCGTTCCGGAGCATGTCCAGGATCATCCGCGTCCCCTTGTACTTGTCCTCCAGGTGGGGGGTGTGGATGAGGACCAGCTCGTCCGTCTTCATCGCCAGGTCGAGGTGTTCCTGGAACACGGTGGCCTCGTTGGCCGTGTTCTTGTTCAGCCCGATCTCGCCGATGCCCAGCACGTTCGGCCGGCTCAGGAACTCGGGGATGAGGGCGATCACCTCGCGGGAGAGGGCGACGTTCTCGGCCTCCTTGGCGTTGATGCACAGCCACGAGTAGTGCCGGATGTGGAACTGGGCGGCCCGCCTCGGCTCGACCTCGGTGAGGTGGCGGAAGTAGTCGTGGAACCCGGCCGCGGTGCCGCGGTCGAACCCGGCCCAGAAGGCCGGCTCGCTGACCGCCGTACACCCGGCGTAGGCCATCCGCCCGTAGTCGTCGGTGGTCCGGGAGATCATGTGGATGTGCGGGTCGATGTAGTCCATCGGCGGCCTCCGGCGGGGATGGGTTCAGTATACCCGGGCGGGATTTTGCTGTCGGGCGGCCGGCCGTGGGGTATACTCCGGACCGTCCCCGTGTCGCACCCCTGTGAGGACCCCATGATCCGCCGGACCACCCTCCGCACCGCCGCCGCCCTGGGCGTCGGGGCCGCCCTCGGGTACGCCGCCGCAGCCGACCTCGTCCGCCTGCCGTGGCGGACGGCCGCCGCCCAGCCGCCG
>JAIEQN010000702.1 GCA_019747685.1 Gemmataceae bacterium | reverse complement strand
TCGGTCAGGTCCGTCGGGTAGGGCTTCCTGCTCATCACGACAGGCTATCGCCGACCCCATTTTGGACAAGCTCTGAGTAGGCCGACCATGTCCGACACTCCGCCCATCCGGCCCCACACCCCCGCCGCCCGACCGGGCCGCCTTCCGGCGGGCCACCCTGGCCGACTTCGCCGCCTCCGGCCAAGCCGTCCGGGACTGCGGGCGGGGTAGCGGCCGCGGTGTTGCACACGGTCAGCCGGTCGCGGATGTAACACGGGGTGGGAGTCGCGGGGCGGGCGGTCGTACTACTACCGCGGCCGGCGGGCCGGCGGGCGGGTGGTCAAGGAGTACGTCGGGGCCGGCCCGGCGGCCGACCGGACCGCCCGCCACGACGCCCTCACCCGCAACCGGCGGGCGTCCGCGACCGAAACCGTCCGCCGGCTGGCCGGCCCGACCGTCCAGGTGAACATCGCCCGCAAGCAGGTGAACGTCGCCGGCGGGACGCCCGCCGCCCCGGCGTCCTGACCGCCGACGGTCCGGCCCGGTCAACCCGTGTCACCCTCTGACGGCCCTGGACAATCCCTCGGGCATAGTGTATGTGTGTATAAATAGCCACGGGTGGCGACCCGGGGCCGTCCGCGATGGGTCACGTCCGGGTGGGAACCCTCCCCCGCACCCGCCGGTGGGGGCAGGTCGTCGAACTCGTCGGGCTGGGGGCCGGGGCCGCCCAGGTGGCGGCCGCCGTCCTCCACGCCGCCGGCCGGCACCTGGCGGCCGCCCACCAGGACCCCGGGGTGGTCGAGGCCGTCCGGCTGTTGATGCTCCTGCCCCTCGCCGGCCGGGCTGACGACCTCGCCGGGGCCCTCCGCGGGGTCGGGCTGGCCGTCCCGGACGACCCGGGGCTGGTGGACGTGCTGGCCGCCGCGACGGCCGCGGTGGACGCCGCCACCCCCGGCAACCGCGGCCGGACCGACCTGTCCGACCTGGCCCGCTCGGCCCTCGGCGGCACCCTGGTCGAGGTCGTCGGCGAACACCTCCACACCCTCCTCGGGCCCGACCCGGCGGACGTGCCCCGGGCGCTCGGCCGGTACGCCACCCCCAAGCAGTTCGGCGCCCTGGCCCACGAGTTTTTCGCCCGGTTCCTGACCCGGTTCCTCGACTACCACCTGTCGAAGACCCTGCCGCTCCACGTCGGCCCCGGCAAGCGGTTCGACAGCCTGGCCGCGGTCGAGCGGCTGGGCCGGGAGCTCGCCCACCACTGCCGGGAGCGGACGCTGATCCTCCGGGACTTCGCCGGCGACTGGTGGTCGAAGGAGCGGTGGGAGGGCGGCGGGGAGTTCGACCGCGGGCGGGTCCGGGCCTTCGTCTACGGGGCGGTGGCGAAGCTGGCGGCCGAACTCCGGTGGGAGGGCCCGGCCCGATGACCACCGAGCGGGCCATCCTCTGCGGCGGCCTCCCGGCCGACCGGCTGCCGGTCGGGGACGACGACCCGGTCCGGCTGACCCGGTTCGGGGACGCCCCGAACGTCCGCCTCCAGATCGAGCGGGTCCGGCGGGAGCTGGCCCGGGAGGTCCCGGACGTGCTGCTCGACCTGCTCGACCTGGCGGCCTACGTGTACGCCGGGGACCAGGCGGTCGGGCGGGGCGGGCGGAAGGCCGACGACCTCGGGGCGGGCTGGCGGCGGCGGCTGTTCTTCCGGCTGCCCGTCCGCCGGCCGGACGTGTGGCAGGACCCGGCGACGGCGGCCCTGCTGACGGACGTGCTGGGGTTCCTGACCGAGGACGAGTACCTGTGGGACTTCCGCCCGTGGCGGGGGCCGAAGCCGTCTTTCCAGCAGTACCTGCCGTTCGAGACGACCCCGTTCACCGGGGCGGTCGAGGACGTGGTGATGTTCTCCGGCGGGCTGGACTCGCTGGCCGGGGCCGTCCGTGAGGCCCTGGGCGACGGCCGGCCGGTGCTACTCCTGAACCACCGGTCGACCAGCAAGCTGGCCGCCGGGGTCGAGGAACTGGTGGCCGACCTGTCCGCCCGGGCCGGGCCGGCGGCCCCGGCGTTCGTCCCGGTGTGGGCGAACAGGGCCGAGGGGCTGGGCCGGGAGTACACCCAGCGGGCCCGGTCGTTCCTGTTCGCCGCCTTCGGGGTCACGATGGCCTCGGCCATCGGGCTGCCCCGGCTGCGGTTCTACGAGAACGGGGTGGTCGGCCTAAACCTGCCGCTGTCCGCCCAGGTGGTCGGGGCCCGGGCCAGCCGGACCACCCACCCGCGGGTCCTGGCCGGGTTCGGCCTGCTGTTCTCCCACCTGCTCGGCCGGCCGTTCGCGGTCGAGAACCCGTTCCTGTGGGAGACCAAGACGGACGTGGTCGTGCGGATCGGGGACGCCGGCTGCGGCGACCTGGTCGGCCGGGCCACGAGCTGCGCCCACACCTGGGAGCGGAGCCGGGACAAGACCCACTGCGGGGTCTGCTCGCAGTGCGTCGACCGGCGGTTCGCGGTCCTGGCGGCCGGGCTGGGGGAGTACGACCCGGCCGCCCGGTACGAGGTCGACCTGTTCACCGGTGCCCGGACGGACGACGAACACCGGCTGCTCCTGGCGGGCTATCTGGAAACCGCCCGGGCCGTCAGCCGGATGGACGCCCCAGGCCCGTTCCTCGGGCGGTTCAACGGGGAGGTCGCCCGGGTCGTTCCGTTCGTCCCCGGCCGGGCCGATGACACCGCCCGGCGGGTGTGGGAGTTGTACCGGCGGCACGCCGGGCAGGTGCAGGCCGTGGTGGCGGACGGGATCAGACACCACGCCGGCCGGCTGGCCGACGGTTCGCTGCCGGACACCTGCCTGCTGCGGCAGGTCCTCGACCCGGCCCCCGACGTGCCGTCGCTGCTGCCGACGGCCGTGGCCGCGGAGCCCCGCCCGGAGGCGGATTACGTGTTCCGGCGGCACGGCCCCGGGTGGGTGGCCCGGTTCGGGGGCGGGGAGGCCGTCGTCCTGGAACCCGCCCTCGGGCTGACCTACCTCCGGGAACTCCTGGCGGCCCCCGGCCGGGCCGTCTCGGCGGTCGAGCTGG
>JAIEQN010001051.1 GCA_019747685.1 Gemmataceae bacterium | reverse complement strand
GAGCAGTTCGGGTACAAGCGGAAGGACCTGGACGTGTCGGCCGAGCGGGACGGGCTCGGGTTCATCCGCACCCCCGACTTCGAGTACACCCTGACCGTCCACGTCGACCCGGACGACCCCACGGAAGTCATCTGGCGGCGGGAGGTCGGCCGGCTGAGCGACCCGGGGTTCGTCCGGTCGGAGGGGTTCGCGGCCATCTTCGGCGGCATGTTCGACAAGCTCGTCTTCGAGTTCGCCGTACCGGTCGACGTGGCCGAGTTCGTGGACCGGATCGAGGACGACCCGCCGGAGGGGGTGAAGGTGTCGGTGGCCAGCGGGTCGGAGGCGGCCGAGGTGAAGCTGGCCGGGTTCGGCGGGCGGATCACCGTCTCCCGCACCGCGGTCGAGATCGAGGGCCGGGCCGGGGCCACCGCCGGGCTGCTCGACCAGTTCCTCTCGTTCCTCCGCAAGTTCTCCGGGGTCGGCGAGCCGAGGGCGCTTCCCCCTGCCTCGTAGGGTGGGTCCGGGCGGTCCTGGCGGTCCGCCCGGGCCCCCCCGACAAAATCCACCTCCCCTCCCACCGGTGTCCGGCATGGTCCGCCGCCTGTCCCTCGGGTTGCTCGGGGCCGTCGCCCTCGGGCTGGCCGTCGCCCCGTGCGTGGCCCAGAAGAAGGAGCGCATCGCCGTCGCCGACCCGGACAAGGCCAAGGCCGACCCGGACTTCGCCGTCCAGGGCGAGTACGAGGGCGAGGTGACCGTCCCGGACGGCAAAACCATCAAGCTCGGCGTCCAGCTCGTCGCTCAGGGGAACGGCAAGTTCGCCGGCAAGGGCTACCCGGGCGGGCTGCCGGGGGCCGGGTGGGACGGGCAGAAGCCGATGGTCGGGACGGCCGCCCGGGACGGCGGCAAAGTCGTCATCAAGGCCGAGGAGGCGGAGGTGATCGGGGAGGTAGTGGACGGCGTCCTGACGTTCAAGGGGCGGGCCACCGGGACACTCAAGAAGGTCGAGCGGAAGGGGAAGACGCTGGGCGAGGAGCCGCCGGCCGGGGCGGTGGTCTTGTTCGGCAAGGAGGGCGATGAGAAGAACTGGGAAGGCGGCAAGTTGGTCGAGCTGTCGGATGGCAAGTTTCTCGGCGTCGGCTGCAAGAGCGAGCAGAAGTTTGGGGCGTTCAAGGCCCACATCGAGTTCCGCACCCCCTGGATGCCCAACAGCACCGGCCAGGGCCGGGGCAACAGCGGCGTCTACCTCCAGGATCGGTACGAGCTGCAGGTCTTGGATAGCTTCGGCTTGTCCGGCGAGAACAACGAGTGCGGCGGGTTCTACACGGCCCACAAGCCGCTGGTGAACATGTGCCTGCCGCCCCTGGCCTGGCAGACCTACGACATCGAGTTCACGCCCGCGAAGTTCGACGAGTCCGGCAAGAAGACGGCGGACGCCAAGGCGACGGTGCTCCACAACGGGGTCAAGGTCCACGACGGGGTGACGTTCAAGGGGCCGCTGCCCGGCGGGCAGAAGGAGGAGCCGACCCCGGGGCCGTTCCAGTTCCAGAACCACGGCGACCCGGTCGTCTACCGGAACGTCTGGGTGGTCGAGGCGAAGTGACCGACGGGCCGAAAAACCGAGACTTCGATGGGGCCACCCCGCTCGCCCGGACGGTCAGGCCCGGGCCTTCCGCCGGCGGGCCGCCGCCACCGCCAGCCCGCCGAGCCCGAGCAGCGCCGCCGACGCCGGCTCCGGCACGGCGGCCGGGGCAGCAGTGGTCACGTCCAGCCGCACCGTATCGCCGGTGACAACGGATAGCGAATCGAAGTTGAACGACACACTGTTCGCCGAGAAGAGCACCCGCGACGGGTCGTCGAACACGGGCGACGCCGTCCCGATGGTCGCGGACGTGAACGCCGGGATGCTTGCGGAGATCGGGGTGAACGTGACCAGGTTCTGCCCGTCCGACGAACTGCCGTAGGTCACGCCGGTGTTCACCGTGAACAGGATCGAGAAGGCGTTCGGGCCCGTGTCGAACAGGTCGATGGCCAGGCTCCCGCCCCCGCCGTAGGCCGGTAACTCAACCGACTGGGTCGGGAAGAGGGGATCGACGGTGAACGTCTTGGTCAGGTTGGCCGGGTCGAACTCGGCCCCGTCGAAGAAGACCTGGACTTTCATCTGCCGACCGGTGATCGGGCCGGCGGTGGCGGGCCCCGCCGTCAGGCACAGGCCGACGACGGCCGCGGCGAACATCGTGCGGAACATGACTGAGCATCCGACCCGCAGGGAGGCCGGCGGCAGGGGGAGCGGGCGAGCCCGGGTGCCGCCGGGCAAGACGGGGTTTCGGCCTGGATAGGCTCAGTGTCGGTGAGACGACACTGAGCCTATCCAGGCCGAACGAAGTTTGCAAGTGCCGGCGGAAAAAATCTTCCAGGTCGTACAACCCGGGGCTGGTCAGCCGGCCGCCGTCACCCCGGCGGCCGCCAGCACCGCCCGCGTCCAGTTCATGTCCGCCGCCGGGAGCACCGGCGACGGCGGCCGTCCGTAAATGTCGAAGTGATACCCGGCCACGTCGTACACCCGGTCGAGCGTCGCCCGCAGGTCGAGGGTCAGCTCCCGCCCGCCGCCGACCGGCACCGGCACCGGCAACAGCGGGTCCCGCAGCCCGTACGGCCACAGGTCGACCGCCGGCCGGTCGTCCGGCCGGCTCACCAGCACGTAGTACGCGCACGCCGGCAGCCCGTTCACCGGCATCCGCCGCCAGCCCCGCAACAGGTCGATCTCGACGTAACTCGCCTCGCCGGCCAGCACCGCCCGCCGCTTCGCCTCGAACTGCATCCGGTCCGGCCCGGCCTTCTTGTTCGCCGGGCTGAGCAGCTCGACCACCGCCACCACCCGCCGGTCTTGCCGGTCCCGTACCTCCAGGTAGGCCAGCCGGTCCCGCTCGTAGTCCGCCGGCAGCTCGCCCACCACCGGGGCGGTCAGGGTGGCGGTCGCCGTCCCGGCGGGGGGGCCGGGCGGGGCGGCCGGCGACGGCACCGCCGACAGGTCGGCCAGCCGGGCCGGGC
>JAIEQN010000209.1 GCA_019747685.1 Gemmataceae bacterium | reverse complement strand
CAGGCTTCCAGCCTGTCATTGCGACCGACAGGCTGGAAGCCTGTCCCACGACCCAATCCGGCGGACATTTGACCCGGCCCCGGCGGGCGGGTAAACTCCCCTCCGGCTCGTCCGGGGTGCCGCCCGTCGTCCGGCCGGAGTCTCCATCATGGCGTCGCCGCTCGGGGTGCAAATCGGACTGATCGGAATCGCCGCGGTCCTGGCCACGGCGTTCACCGTGGCCGAGGTCCGGTCCCAGCCGGGCCGGCCGGGGATGCCGTCGATCCCCCGCCCGCCGGCCCTGCCGAGCATCCCGCGGCCGCCCGGGATGCCGTCGATCCCCCGGCCTCCGGTCATCCCGCCGCCCCCGGTGTTCACCCCGCCGACCTCGCCAACCCCGCCCGCGATGCCCGACCGGCCGGGGTTCGGGGGCATACCCCGGACCGAGAGCGTCTGGACGTGCAGCGGGTGCGGCCACGAGGTCGGCCGCGGGCCGTTCAAGCCGCAAACCGCCAACTGCCCGAAGTGCGGGGTCCGGTTCGGGAACACCATCGGCGGGAAGATGGCGGACATGGAAGACCGGATGAACGGGATGCGGAACCGCCACGCGGCCCGCCCGCCCAGCCGCCGGCCCCGTCCCCGCCGCCGTCGAACCCGGCCGACCCCGACCTGATGCCCCGAGACCTGACCCGGGTGAACACCACCCCGCCGGCACCGCCCGTGTGGGTGCCGCAGTCCGGGCCGCCGGCGACGCACCTGCCGTTCGCCCCCGCGCCGTCGCCGGCCCCGGCGGCCGACGAGGACCCGCCGTCCGCGGCCGGGTCGGTGCTGCTGAAGCTGATGCTGGGGGTGGTGGCCCTGCTGGTGCTGCTGGCGGTGGCCGGTGGGGTGCTGGCGCTGGTGGCCACGACCCAGTCGCGGAGCAGCGGCCGGTGGCAGTTCCGGGACGACGATTAAGGGGTCGTCCCGGCCTCGTGCTTCTTGAGCAACACGTACTCGACCAGCCAGCCGAGCAGGTTGAGGCTGGTGTCCCGCACGTCGCGGCCGGGCTCGAACTCGCTGACCGAGAAGCCCGCGACCTTGTCCGACCAGGCGGCGTCGAGCAGCTTGAGGAAGACCGGCGGCGACAGCCCGAACGGCAGCGGCTCGGGCACGGCCGGGAGGTAGGCCGGGTCGAGGGCGTCGCAATCCAGGTCGATCCAGACGCGGCCGGCCGCCGATGCCATCTCCCGCAAGGCTTTCGCCGCTCGGTCCGGGTTGATCGCCAGGGCCGGCGCCGGGAAGGTGGCGGCGAACGTCTCGGCGATCTCCATCGGGGTGAGGAACAGGTCGCGGTGGCCGACGTTGACGAGCTTCGGCAGCGGCCCGCCGGCCAGCCGGAGGAAGTTCCCGTGGGACAACTCCGGCGTGGTGTCGTGGAACCGGTAGACATCCAGGTGGGCGTCGAACTGGATCACCAGGGCGTCCGGGCCGAGTTCGTCCAGGACCGGCAGGACGCTCAGGTGGTTGCCGCCGAACCAGAGGAGGAAGTCGCCGGCCTTGAGGACCTGGCGGGCGAGCGACCGGCCCCGCTTCCGCCAGTCGCGGACCTGCTCCAGCGTCTCGAACGCGGCCTCCTTCACCCGCAGCTTGCCGCGGAGGGCGTCGGCCCGGCTGGGGCGGGTCTCCTGGGCGGTGTCGTCGATAATCTCGCGGACCACGTCGCCCAACAGCCGCGCCCCGGCCCCGGCCCCGGCCGAGCCGAACAGGTCGAACGGGAAGACGACGGCGGTGGAGGGCATGGCTTTGGTCTTGGCGAGCGGGGGGCGTAAGCCCCCTGTTACGTTGATCGAACAGGGGGCTTACGCCCCCCGCTCGCCGGGAATATTATGACCCGGATGCGGGTCATCAACGGCGTCTACCTGGCCCCGAACGCCGTCGTCACGGCCGACGTGACCTGCGGGCCGGGGGTGAACGTCTGGTACGGGACGGTGGTCCGGGGGGACGTGGCCCCGATCACCCTGGGGGAGAACGTCAACCTCCAGGACGGGGTGATCGTCCACTGCGACTTCGGGACGCCGAACGTCCTGGAGCCGGGGGTGGTGGTCGGGCACGCGGCCGTCTGCCACGGGGCGCGGGTCGGGGCGGACACCCTGATCGGCATCGGGGCGAAGCTCCTGTCGGGGTCGGTGGTCGGCCCGGAGTGCCTGATCGCGGCCGGGGCGGTGGTCCCGCCGGGGATGGTGGTGCCGCCGCGGTCGGTGGTGATGGGGACGCCCGGGCGGGTGGTCCGGGCGGCGACGGCCGACGACGTGGCCCAGACCCGGACGATCAACGCCCGCTACCGGGAGCTGGCCCGCCGGTACGCCGCCGGCGAGGTCAAGGTCTGGTAGTAGGGCGTGCCGAGGCGGGGTTGGTGGTACGCTGGCGGACGGGTCATGACCGACAGCACCCGAATCACTCTGACCGTCATCCTAATCATTCTCGCGCTAGGTTGGATAATCTGGGTTGAGGTCTTCTACCGCTGGATGGCCGGGCCCGCTTGGGTGTACTGGCTGCGGCTGACCGCCCCTATGGTGAGCAGCGTCCGACTGGTCGTCGCCATCTGGCTGATGCTCAACACCGAGCCTCTTCGCCGTGCCCGGGGTCTGGCGGTTCGTCCCACACGCCCCCACGACCGGCTTCGAGTGGGGGACACAGGCCTCGGCCCGGCATGGTACGACCACATGATCGCGTCAGGTCAACTTCCATGAACCCGTCCCCCGCCGAAGACTCGCAGGCCGACCTCGGGTCGATCTCCCACGCCGGGGCCAACGGCGTCTACCCGGCCCCGCCGGTCGCCGACGTGACCGCCCGCCGGGCCGACATCGACAGTAAGCAACAGATGGTCGGTCGGCTCCTCCAGGCCGCCGGGGCCGAGGCCGTCCTCCTGCTCATGCCGGCCCACGTCACCTGGTTCACCGGCGGGATGAACGTCCGCGGCCTCGTCGCCGACAGCGAACGCCCCGGCGTCTACACCAACGGCCAGCAGCGCTGGCTCCTCTGCTCGAACGTCGACACCCACCG
>JAIEQN010000204.1 GCA_019747685.1 Gemmataceae bacterium | reverse complement strand
TAACGCCCACACACCGTCCCGGGGGCCGGCGGCCGCCGCGCCCGCGCCCCCCGGTGTTTCCGCCGCCGGTTCGCGCGGCCCCGACGGTTTACCCCGGGACCCCCTTCGGGTACGCTAAACACATCCGCCTGCACGCTCCATCGACGGAGTCCCGCCGCATGACCCTCCCCCGCCCGGCCCGGGTGCTCCTGCTCCCGGCCGTCGCCTCACTCGCCCTGTTCGTCCCCACCGACGGCTACTCCCAGAAGAAGGCCGACCCCGCCCCGAAGGCCGAAGACCTGCTCAAGCCGAAGCCCCGGCCGAAGAAGGACCCGCTCCCGCCCAGTGCCCTGCCCTTACAAGTCGTCAACGGGGAGCGGATCGCTCTCGTCGGCAACTCGCTGGCCGAGCGGATGAACCTGTTCGGCCACTTCGAGGCGATGCTCCACCTCCGCTTCCCGGACAAGGAGCTGGTGGTGCGGAACTTCGGCCGGCCGGCCGACGAGGTGGCCGTCCGCCAGCGGTCGGCCGACTATACCGCCCTCGACGACCCGCTGTACGCCTTCAACCCGGACACCTTCCTCTGCTTCTTCGGGTTCAACGAGTCGTTCGCCGGGCCGGAGGGGGTGGAGAAGTTCAAGGCCGACTACGAGCGGTTCCTGGACGAGTACGCGGCCAAGTACCCCCGGGACGACGCGAAGAGCCCGCCCCGGTTCGTGCTGGTGTCGCCGGTCGCGTTCGAGGCCACCGGCGAGCCGTTCCAGCCGGACGGCACGAAGGAGAACGCCAACCTGAAGCTCTACGCGGCCGCGGTGAAGGCGGTGGCCGAGAAGCGGAAGCAGGCGTTCGTCGACCTATTCAGACCGACCTTCGCGTCGTTCCACGAGAAGCCCAGCGTCCGGTACACGGTCAACGGCTGCCACCTGAATGAGGCCGGGGACAAGCTGGCGGCCATGCACCTGGCCGCAGTGCTCTTCCCCATTGGGGACGAGGGCGGGGCGGTCGACACGGCCAGGTTCGAGAAGGTCCGGGCGGCGGTGAACGACAAGTCGTTCGTCCACCAGCAGGACTACCGGATGGTCAACGGCTGGTACGTCTACGGCGGCCGGCGGACCTTCGACCACGAGACCTTCCCCCGGGAGTACGCCAAGCTCCGGGCCATGGCCGCCGTCCGCGACCGGTACGTCTGGGACCTCGCCCAAGGTAAGCCCGTGGCCGAGAAGCCGGACGACAGCGGCACCGGCGACCTGCACGTCCCGCCGACCCGGTTCGGCCAGCCGGGGCAGAAGTACAGCGAGGCCGACCAGCTCCGCTACCTGTCGCCGGACGAGTTCGTCAAGTCGTGCCAGGTCCCCGACGGCTTCGAGATTCAGCCGTTCGCGGACGAGGGCAAGTTCCCGGAGATCGCCAAGCCGGTGCAGATGAACTTCGACAACAAGGGCCGGCTCTGGCTGGCCTGCATGCCGAACTACCCGCTCTGGAAGCCGGGCGACCCGCCGCCGAACGACAAGCTGGTGATCCTGGAGGACACCGACGGGGACGGGAAGGCGGACAAGAGTACCGTCTTCTACGACAAGCTCCACTGCCCGACCGGGTTCGAGTTCTGGAACGGCGGGGTGCTGGTGATGAGCCAGCCCCGCATCCTGTGGCTCAAGGACACCGACGGGGACGACAAGGCCGACGTGGTCGTCACCCTGTTCGACGGGTGGGCCAGCGACGACACCCACCACCGGGGCGGGTGGGAGTGGAGCCCGGCCGGCCGGCTCCACCTGCTCGAAGGGATCGCCATGAGCACGACGCTCGAAACCCCCTGGGGGCCGCACCGCAGCCAGGGCCAGGGCGGCACCTACGTCATCGACCCGCGGTCGCTCAAGGTCCGGCAGTTCGCCCTGCCCGGCATGTACAACATGTGGTGCTACGTGTTCGACGAGTGGGGCAACGGCATCGTCGGCGACGGCACCACCGCCAACCAGACCTGGGACACGCCCCTGTCCGGTGCCCAGTACGCCGGCCGCAAGGGGCTGAACTTCATCCTGCCCAACGGCGAGCGGCCGAACCTGGGCAACGAGTTCCTGGTCAGCCGGCACTTCCCGCCCGAGGTCCAGAGGCAGTTCGTCTACGCCTCGGTCATCACCATGAACGGGCTGCCGCGGTACGAACTCCGCGACGACGGGGCCGGGTTCATGGGGAAGCGGCTGCCGGACCTGATCAAGTCCAGCGACAAGCACTTCCGCCCGGCCGACCCGCAGATCGGGCCGGACGGGGCGTTGTGGTTCGGCGACTGGGCCAACGCCCTGATCGGCCACATGCAGTACTCCCAGCGGGACCCGAACCGGGACCACGCCCGCGGCCGGGTTTACCGGCTGGTGGCGAAGGGTCGCCCGCTGCTGAAGCCCGTCACCCAGCACGGCAAGAGCGTCGCCGAACTCCTGGAGCAGTTGAAGGAGTACGAGTGGCGGACCCGCTATCGCGCCCGGCGGGAACTCCGGGACCGCCCGGCCGCCGAGGTGCTGTCCGAGGTCAAGCGGATGGTCGCCGGGCTGCCACTACGGCCGGGTACCGACCACGTCCCGCCGGAGGCCGTGACGGAGGTGGACCGTCTCCGGTGCGAAGCCCTCTGGCTCCAGGCGAGCCACCACGCGGTCGATCCGGGACTGCTCAAGCAGGTGCTGGCGGCCCAGACGCCGCAGGCCCGGGCGGCGGCCGTCCGGGTGGCCGCGGACGAGCGGGAGTACCTGCCGGCCGGGCTGGCATTCGATCTGCTGAAGGCGGCTGCCACGGACGATTTCCCCCGGGCCCGGGCCGAGGCCCTGCGGGGCCTCAGCTTTTACCCGACGCCCGAGTCGGTGGCGGCCATGCTCGAAGCGGCCAAGAAGCCGCTCGACTACTGGACCCAATACACCCTCGACGCCGCCCTCGGGGCGAACGAGGCGGTCTGGCGGGCGGACTTCGTGGCCGGCAAGATGAAGGACCACCCGGCGGCCGAGAAGGTGATGGCCGAGGTCCTGGCCGGGTCGAAGGCCGGGGCCGCCGCCCTGCCC
>JAIEQN010001172.1 GCA_019747685.1 Gemmataceae bacterium | reverse complement strand
CTTCGCCCCTGAGGAGTGCCGGAACTACATCCGGCACTGTGGCTACGACGCTACGAGTAAACCGAAACGGCTCTAACACTAAGACTATTAATAGTCCATCCGTGAGCCGCGTCGAACCCTTGAGTGCTCAAAACGGTGGCGAGGTCGACGTTGAGCATGGCCGCGTTCTCACCGGCGGCGAGGACGTTGACGGTGTATGACTTTCCGTCGAACTGCTTCGGTGAGGTCTTCGACTTTGCCCCGGTCGGGTTGCCGTACGGGGCGGTGAGAAAGGCGGCACGGGCGGAGGCCAGCGTGAAGGTGGCCAGGGCCAGCAGCGCGACTGAGAAGCCCCGGAACAGGTTGATGTGCCGCATCTGAGTCCCTCCGGATTGGTAGAAGTGCTGCCTTCCTCTTGCGCACGCTAATCGGCCGCCAACGTGTTGTCAAGGGGCGGCGGAGAATTTGTTACAAATACCTGTGCGGCTTACTACGCCGGTCAAGCAGCTTGCAGCCGGCTCCAACAGACAGAAGTGTTCGCCGGACGGTTCACGTCCGCGGCCGGTCCGGCTCGACCGCCTCGTCGAACCGGAGGCGGTTGCCGAACGGGTCGATCAGCTCCATCCCGCGGGAGTTGTGGAAGGTCGGCTCGACGCCCGGGCGGAGGTAGCCGTACCCCTTCGCGGTGATCTCGCGGTGGTAGTCGTCCAGGCCGGTGACCCGGAGGAAGACGGTCGAGCCGGGGCAGGCGTCGCCGTGGTGCTCGGACAGGTGCAGCACGCACCCGGCCCGGGACACCTGCATGTAGACGGGCAGGCCCGGCTCGAACCGGTGTTCCCAGTCGAGCCGGAAGCCGAGGAAGTCGAGGTAGAACTCCCGGGCCTTCGCCACGTCGAAGATGCGGAGGACCGGAACGACCTGGGAGACCTGAAGGGGCATGGGGTGCGACCTCCGAAGGGCACGAGTCTGTAGGGTGGGCCGGACCGGTCCGTCCGCGGACGGGGAGGCCCACGGTGGGGCGTGCCCGTAACCGTGGGCCTCCCGACCCCTGCGGGGTCGGTCCGGCCCACCCTACCAAACCCCGCCTCCGGTGGGAGGTCAGTCGTCCTTCTTCGACCGGGGCATCGGGGCCTCGTCCTTCTTCCCGTCCGCGTTCTTCCCCTCCGGGGCGTCCTTCTTCGGGGCCTCCTCGGGCGGGTCGGGGAGCTTCTTGAAGTCCCGCTTCCGCCCGCCGCCGCCGAACCCGGACGAGGTCGGCTTGAACCGCGGCAGGAGCTGCGACATGTTGGCCACCCGGGTGGCCGTCACCGCCTGCACCTGCGCCCCCTGCACCAGGTTCGGCCCCTTGGCGTGGTCGAACGTGTCCGTCTGGGTGTGGTGGGTCAGCCGGTACTCGTCGATGTCCTGCCGGCAGGCCAGCCCGGGCACCCCCTTCGGGTGGTACGCCTGGTGGTCGCTGCCGTTCACCCCGCCCAGGTCCACCCCCCGCCACCCGGCCATCGTCGTCAGGCTGACCAGCTCCGGCTCCAGCACGTTCTTCACGTCCTCGTTCCCGTGGACCCCGTACCCGGTCACCCGCCCGGTCCCGGTGTCGTGGACCAGCGAGAGCGAGACGTTGTCCATCTCCGCCTCGTGCCGCTCGACGTACTTCCGGGACCCCCACAGGCCCTGTTCCTCGCCGGTGTACAGGATGAACCGGATCGTCCGCTTCGGCCGGTAGCCCTCCTTGGCCAGTTTGGCCAGCGCCCGGGCGACCTCCAGGGTCACGCACGAGCCGGTCCCGTTGTCCATCGTCCCGGTGCCCAGGTCCCACGAGTCCAGGTGGGCCCCGACGATCACGAACTCGTCCGGCTTCTCCGACCCTTTAATTTCGCCGACCGTGTTGTAACAGGTGATCGGGCCGGGGACGAACCGGTTGGTGATCTCGACCTCGACCTTGGTGACCGCCGGGGCCGGGCGGCTGGCCAGCCGCCAGAGCATGGCGTAGTGCTCGTGGGCGACCAGCAGCCGGGGCATGATGTCCTGCGGGGCGCCGCGGTCGGTCCCCCGCCAGCTCCCGCCGGCGACCATCAGCCCGTGCGGCTTGGCCGAGTCGGACAGGGTGCAGAGGACGCCCTCGGCCTTGTAGAAGTCGGCCAGCTCGGCCTGGGAGACGAAGTTGGCGAACGCCCCGCCGCCGTCCTTCTTCGGTTGCTCCTTCGACCCGCCGAGCGGCGGAAGGTCCTTCTTCCCCTCGGGCTGCTTCGGGTCGTCGGCCTTCTTCCCCTCCGGCGGCTGTTCGTCGGCCAGGGCGACCACCGCCCCGCCGGCCACCTTCTTCGGCTCGTCCTTCTTCGGCTCGTCCTTCTTCGGCTCGTCCTTCTTCGGGGCGCTCTTGGCCGGCGGGAGCGGGCCGTAGGACAGGTCGGTGATCGGGGCCACGGTGGCCGGCGGGCTGCTCATCACCACCGCGTTCCGCAGCTTGCCCCGGTACTTGGCGAAGTCGTCCTTCGACCGGATGCGGACGATCATCACCTCGCCCGCCGCCTTCCCGCCCGGGATGCCCGGGGTCCAGGCGGCGGCGTTGACCAGGCACCGGACCCCGGTGTCCGGCTCCACCACCTTCAGGCTGGCGGTGCCCCGCTCCCACCCGACCGGGATTTCCCACGGCTCCAGGTGGACGTTCTCCAGGCCGTACTCCCGCATCTTGGCGGCGGTCCACTCGTTGGCCCGCTCCAGGTTCCGGGACCCGGTCAGCCGGGGGCCGATGGTGTCCGACAGGAACTCCAGGTTCTTCATGATCTCGGCGTTCGCCTTGACCTCGTCGAGCACGGCCTGGTCCAACTCGGTGGCGGTCAGGGCTTTGGCGGCGGCCGACACCGGGCGGGGGGCCGGGGCGGTGTCCGCGGCCGGGGCCGGGACGGCGAATAGGGCCGGGACCAGCCCGGCCAGGGCGACGGCGGCGGCCCGGGACGGCCACCGGCCCGGGCGGGCAGCATCGAGGCGCGACAGCATGGGGAAGGACTCCGGTTCGGGCGCGAGAGGTTGGCAGCCCCGCGG
>JAIEQN010000797.1 GCA_019747685.1 Gemmataceae bacterium | reverse complement strand
GCCCGCAACCGGCCGGGCGGCGGGGCCGAGTTCACCGTCCGGCTGCCGCTGGCGAAGGACGCCCCGCGGGTGCCGGTAGAATGACCCCATGTCGCCGGCCGGCCATCACTCCTCGCTCCCACGCTCCGCGTGGGAGCGAGGGTGGATGCGGGTAGAATGACCCCATGTCGCCGGCCGGCCATCTCGTGCTGCTGATCGAGGACGAGCCGCCGATCCGGCGGTTCCTCCGGGCCTCCTTGACGGCCGAAGGGTACCGGGTCGAAGAAGCGTCTTCCGGCGAGGAGGGCCTGAAGCTCGCCGCCGGCCGGCCGCCGGACCTGGTCATCCTGGACCTCGGCTTGCCCGGGGCGGACGGCCAGGAGGTGCTGCGGCGGCTGCGGGAGTGGCTGGCCGCCCCGGTCATCGTCCTCTCAGCCCGTGACCAGGAGAAGCAGAAAGTCGAGGCCCTGGACGGCGGGGCCGACGACTACGTCACCAAGCCGTTCGGCGTCGCGGAGCTGTTGGCCCGGATGCGGACGGCCCTGCGGCACGCCCGCCCGGCCGCCCCCGACCCGGTCTTGACCGTCGGGGACCTGCGGGTCGACCTGGCCGCCCGGCGGGTCACACGGGCCGGGACCGAAGTTCACCTCACCCCGCTCGAATACAAGCTGCTGGCCACCCTGATGCGGCACGCCGGGAAGGTGCTCACCCACCGGTTCCTGCTGAAGGAAGTCTGGGGGCCGGGGGACGCCCACGAGACCCACTACCTGCGGGTGTTCGTGGCCGGGCTGCGGCGGAAGCTGGAGGACGACCCGGCCCGGCCCCGCTACCTGCTGACCGAGCAGGGGGTCGGCTACCGGTTCGCCGCCGAGTAGGCACGGCCCGTTCCCGGCACCGGCAGATCGGGGTTCCACCCCAACCCGATGGCGGGGAAAAAATCCCGGAATTCGGGTTGACGCCACTGAACGGGATGTTACGTTACATCTGTACAAGTCCGCCCGCCGGGAGTGCCGCCCCGGGCCGGCAGGCACCGGGCCGAGCACGACCGTATCCGGTACTGCGGCCGTTCCGACGCAACCGAAATCGGGTCAACGCCTTCGGGGCCGGCCGGCGGCCGAGCATGACAGGGCGTCACCGGCCGAATCACGCGACTCGCCTGGAAATCTCAGCGAATCCGCGATTCGCCAACAAGAGGGGGGGAGGGGGATGACCACCGAACGGCGGCTCTCCCGGGCCGGCATCCCTGCACGGCCTCCACGACGGCACCCGGTCGGCACAGCGACACCCGGCCGGCGGGCATCCGACTTGCACTCCACCCGTCGGCCGTCGATGATTGAGCGAAAGCCCGGCCGGCCGGTCCGACCGCAGCCGCCCGTGCCGGCCGACCGGGCAGCCGTTGCCGCGCCCGGCGGCACCTGGTGCCCCATGCCGACCGTCGCCACCCCGCCCCCGGCCGCCACGGCCCCCCGCCTGTTCGACGCCTACGACCCCCACCCCCGGGCGTGGGACGAGCTGTTCGGCCGGGCCGGCGACTCGCTCGCCCACTGCCGGGCCCTGGTCGAGCGGCTGGGCAGGCTCGGGCCGGACGAGTTCCGCCGCAAGCGGGCCAGTGCCGACCTCGCCTTCGTCAACCAGGGGATCACCTTCTCGGTTTACTCCGACCGCCGGGGCACCGAGAAGATTTTCCCGTTCGACCTGATCCCCCGGCCGATCCCGGCCGCCGAGTGGCAGACGCTCGAAGCCGGGCTGGTCCAGCGGCTGACCGCCCTCAACCTGTTCCTGGCCGACATCTACGACGGCCAGCGCATCCTCAAGGACGGGGTGATCCCCTCGGACCTCGCCCTCGGGTCGAAGGGCTACCGGCCGGAGATGCGGGGCTTCCGGCCGCCGGGCGGGGTGTACGTCCACATCTGCGGGACGGACCTGATCCGCGACCCGGCCGGGCAGTTCCTGGTGCTGGAGGACAACGGCCGGACCCCGAGCGGGGTGAGCTACGTGCTGGAGAACCGGGCGGTGATGAAGAAGGTGTTCCCGCACCTGTTCGCCGACATCCGGGTCCGGCGGGTCGAGGACTACCCGCACCGGCTGCGGGACGCCCTGCGGTCGGTCGCCCCGGCCGGGGCCGGTTCCCCGCCGTGCGTGGTCGTCCTGTCCCCGGGGCCGTACAACTCGGCGTACTTCGAGCACAGCTTCCTGGCCCGGCACATGGGCGTCGAGTTGGTGTTCGGGCCGGACCTGTTCGTCCGGGACGACGTGGTGTACCTGAAGACGACCCGCGGGCCGCAGCGGGTGGACGTGGTCTACCGCCGGCTGGACGACGACTTCCTCGACCCGGAGGCGTTCCGGCCGGACAGCCTGCTCGGCGTCCCCGGCCTCTTCCGGGCGTACCGGGCCGGGAACGTGACGCTGGCCAACGCCGTCGGCACCGGGGTGGCGGACGACAAGGCCGTCTACCCCTACGTCGAGGACATGATCCGCTTCTACCTGAGCGAGGAGCCGGTCCTGCGGAACGTGCCGACGTTCATCTGCGCCCGCCCCGACGACCTGCGGTACACGCTCGACAACCTGGACACGCTGGTGGTGAAGGCGGTGAACGAGTCGGGCGGGTACGGGATGCTCATGGGGCCGTCGAGCACCGCCGCCCAGCGGGCCGAGTTCGCGGCCAAGCTGCGGGACAACCCGCGGAACTACGTGGCCCAGCCGGTGGTGACGCTGAGCACCTGCCCGACCTGGGTGGACGATGCCCCGGCCCCCCGGCACGTCGACCTCCGGCCGTACATCGTCACCGGCAAGACGACCTGGGTGCTCCCCGGCGGGCTGACCCGCACCGCCCTGACGAAGGGGTCGCTGGTGGTCAACAGCAGCCAGGGCGGGGGGTCGAAGGACACGTGGGTGCTGGAAGACGGTCGATAACAGAGGACAGGGGGCAGGCAAGCAGCGGAATGCCTGGTCTGTCTTTTCTGTCCTCTGTCCTCTGTCCTCTGTCCTCTGTCCTCTGTCCTCTGTCCTCTGTCCTCTGTCCTCTGTCCTCTGTC
>JAIEQN010000449.1 GCA_019747685.1 Gemmataceae bacterium | reverse complement strand
GCGTCGCCGTCCGGCACCAGAACGACCCGCAGCCGGCGGAGGGCCCGCAGGTAGCGCATCGAGGCGGCCGCCTCGGTCAGCCCGAGGGCCTTCGCCACCTCCTGGTTCGACAGGGCCTCGTGGTGCCGCATCAGGACGATCTCCCGGTCGTCGTCGGAGAGCCGGTCGATGGCGTCGGACAGCCGGCGTTGCAGCTCGTGGGCGATGGCCTCGGAGGTGGGCGTGCGTTCCGTATCGACCAGGTGGGCGACCAGGGACGCGCTGGACTCGTCGGCCCAGGCCGGGCGGGCGATCGGCTGCTCCCGGTCGACGCTCCGCCGCTGGGCCAGCCGGTGCCGCCGGTGGGTGTCGATGATCCGGTCCTGGGCCAGGTGCCGCAGCCACAGGTGGAACGGCATGTCCGGGTGCTGGAGGTACTCCGCGAGCCGCTGGTTGGCCTCGATCAGCACGTCCTGGACGATGTCCGAGGCGTCCACCCGGCGGGCCACGGCCGGGTCGAGCCGCAGCCCGATCACCCGCCGCAGCGGCTCGCGGAACTCGGCCAAGAGGTGGTCGACGGCCCCGGGCGTGCCCTGTCGGGCGTCGTCGAGCAGGCGGTCGGTCTGGTCCCGGTTCGGCCACATGGGGGAATTGTAGAGGGCGGCTACCGGAAGAACGCGGCCACCGGGCAGGAGAAGCCGGGCAGCTCCGGGTCGCCGGTCAGGGTATCCCGGCGGTCGAGGGCGACCGGATCGGCCCCCGCCCGGTGGACGGTCACGGTGCGGAACCGCGGGCTGACGATCCAGACGACCGGGACGCCGTTGTCCAGGTACTCGTCCACCCGCTCGCCCACCTCGTCCTGGGTGTCGTTCGGCGACAGCACCTCGGCGATCAGGATCGGCGGCCCCTCGATCATCGTGGTGTCCGTCACCTGATCCGCCTGGGCGGCGGTAATGAGGGCTACGTCGACTCCCGCCGACGTGTCCGGGTTGCGGTTGAAGATGAACCCCACCTCGCCGCAGACGACTTCGCCGCGGGGCTCGGGCTGGGTGGCCAGCCAGTTCGACAGCCGGGCCGTGATCCGGCCCTCGGAAATGCTGTGCAAGCGGTTGCGTCGGGTCATGTCGGTGTCCCGCTTCTCCCGGAGTTCGCCGCGGATCAGCCACCGCTCGACGCCGTCGTCCGGCAGGGCCAGGAACTCCTCGACCGTCATCAGCTTCGGGGCCGTCGCCGTACTCATCGCTCCCTCCCGCGAGTCTCCTCGATCCTACCCGCCGGCGGGGTGGTTGTCAGCGTCGGCCGGCCGTACAGCAGCCCTATGACGACGCCGACCGAACCCGCGGCCTGGGCGCCCCCGCCCGGCACCCGCGGGCTCATCTTCGACTGCGACGGGACCCTGGCCGACACCATGCCGGCCCACTACCGGGCCTGGACCGGGATGCTCGGCCGGTACGGCATCCCGTTCCCCGAGGAGCGCTTCTACCAGCTCGGCGGGGTGCCGACGGCCCAGATCATCCGCATCCTGGCGGCCGAGTCCGGCGTCGAGGTCTCGGACGTGGACCTGATGACCCGCGAGAAGGAGAGCGGCTTCCTCACCCACCTGCCCGCCGTCCGGCCGCTGGACGTGGTGGTGGCGGTGGCGGCGGCGTACCGCGGGAGGCTACCCCTGGCGGTGGCCAGCGGCGGCTACCGGGACACCATCACCCGGACCCTGGACGCCATCGGCATCCGGGACTGGTTCGACACGCTGGTGACGGCCGAGGACACGGCCCGCCACAAGCCGGACCCGGACGTGTTCCTGGAGGCGGCCCGGCGGCTGGGGGTGCCGGCCGAATCCTGCGTGGTGTTCGAGGACACCGACATCGGGCTGGAGGCGGCCCGCCGGGCCGGGATGCCCGGGGTGGACGTGCGGGGGTGGGTCGAAGGGAAACGGTAGGAGGGCGGGTCAGCCGGTCGGGGCCGCCTCCCGCACCCCGGCCTGGCCGTTGCGGAGCCAGCGGCCGAGGTACGCCCCGCCCCGGTACAGGTCGGCGAGCATCTGCTTGGCCACCCGGTCGACCGGCCCGGCCTGGATCGCCCGGATCGTCTGGTCGACCGGGTACGGCACCCGCTTGAGCTGCACCCGGCCGTCCTCGATGACCGCGTAGGCGGCCCGCGGGTCGCCGTCCCGGGGCAGCCCGACGCTCCCGGGGTTCACCACCGTGATCCCGTTGACGGTCAGGGTGTACGGCTGGTGGGTGTGGCCGCAGAGGACGAAGTCGGCCCGCACCCCGGCCAGCCGGGCGGCCCAGAACGCCGGGTCGGGGGCGGCGTACTCGTCCATCGGGTCGCGGGGGGTGGCGTGGACGAGCAGGAACCGCTTGCCGCCCAGCGACAGCATCCGGGTGGTCGGCAGCTCGGCCAGGTAGCGGCGCCGGCAGGGGTTGAGGGCCGAGACGGTCGGCGGGCGGGTGGCCGCGGTCAGGAACCGGAACCCGCCGGCCCCCTGGACCTCGACGTTCTGGGCGACCCCGTGGTCGTGGTTGCCGCGGACCCCGGCGGTGACGTGCCTCTTCGCCCAGTCGACGCAGGCGGCCGGTTCCGGGCCGTAGTCGACCAGGTCGCCGGCGAACAGGCACACGTCGTGCGGCTCCCGGATCGCGTCCAGGGCCGCCCGGTTCCCGTGGATGTCGGCCAGCACCAGGATGCGCACGGCGGGTCCCTCCTTGCCCGGATTGTAGAGCCGGATCGGCTCCCGGGGCAGGGAGGGGCGGGGGATTTTCCGGAATCTAGGGTAAGATTCATTCTACCCCTCAGGTCAAGCCGACGGTCATTTGACCCCGACCGACCCGACCGCGACCCGGTCTACCCCCGGAAGTGTTCGCAAGTTCTGGGCCAAGTCCCAGGCGTCCGCCGCCCGGGCCGCCGTCCCGCCGATCACCAGTGTCCCGTCGGCCAGGGCCAGGGTCAGCCCGGCGAACCGGGGGTCGGCCCGGCGGGCGGCCTCGGCCGCGTCGAGCGGCCCGCCCGGGCGGCCGGTCAGCAGCC
>JAIEQN010000643.1 GCA_019747685.1 Gemmataceae bacterium | reverse complement strand
GCTGGCCGTCCCGCCGCAGGTGGTGGCCCAGCCGGTGTTCACCGCCCTGGAGGCGGGGGCGGCGGCCGGGGCGAACCCCGTCACCGTCCCGGCGGTCAACGCCGGCGGCGGCCAGCCGTGGGGGCTGAGCGCCGGGACGCCGGTGCCGTGGGCCGGGGCGGCGGTGGTGGTCGGGGTCGGGGCGGCGGCCGAGGTGCGGACGGTCGCGGCGGCCACCCCGATCTCGCCCGGGGCGGGCGGCGGGACGGTCAGCACGCTGACCCTGTCGGCCCCGCTGACCTACGCCCACGCGGCCGGGGAGTCGGTGGCCAACGGCCTGCCGGCCCACCCGGGGTTCCAGGCGGTGGACGTGGTAAACACCACGTCCAGCACGTACCGGGCGGTCGTCCCGTTCGTCCAGCGGGTGACGCGGTAGCCGAAGAAGACCCCTCCCCCCGCCCCCTCCCTTCCTAGGGGGAGGGGGCGGGGGGAGGGGTCCTGTCGGACATCACGCCGCCGGAGGCACCTCCTTGGCCGTCACCATCTCCACCTTGCCGGCCTTGCCGACGGCGTACACGAAGTTCGTCCGGGCGGTGCAGGCGGCCCCGACGGCCCCCTTCGGGTCGAGGGCCAGGAACGCCACCTGGGCCGGGTGGGTGCCCCGCCGGACGGCCGCCGCGTTGACCCGCTTGCAGGCCGCCTCGCACGCCTCCTGGGCGGACTTCCCGCCCCGCATCTGCTCGACGATGAAGAAGCTGCCGCCGATCCGGATGATCTCCTCGCCGACCCCGGTGGCCCCGGCCGCCCCGGCCTCGTCGTCCACGTACAGCCCGGCCCCGATGATCGGCGAGTCGCCGACCCGGCCGGGCAGCTTGTAGGCCAAGCCGCTGGTGGTGCAGACCCCGCCGAGGTGGCCCTTCTGGTCCCGGGCCAGGACGGTGACGGTGTCGTGGTTGTGCTCGTCCACGTTGATGTCCGACGGGTCGGCGGCGACCGGCCGCGGGCCGCCGGGGAGCCGCGCCCCCGGCTCGCCCTTCTTCTTGTTCAGGTCCGGGTGCTTGTCGAGCCACTCCTTGATGGCCGCCGCGGTGTACGGGACCTCCAGCGGGAACCCCTGCTGGAGGGCGAACCACTTGGCCCCCTCGCCGACCAGGAAGACGTGCGGGGTCTTCTCCATCACCCGCCGGGCCAGGGCCGCCGGGTGCTTGACGTGCTCGACCCCGGCGACCGCCCCGCAGGCCAGCGTCTTGCCGTCCATCAGGCAGGCGTCGAGGGTCAGCCGGCCGAGCCGGTCGGGCAGGCTGCCGAACCCGACCGAGGTGCGGATCGACAGGTCGTCCTCGACGGCCTGGGCCCCGGCCAGGGCGGCGTCCAGGGCCGGGTCGTTGGCGGCCAACTGCTTCAGGGCGACTTCGGCCGCCAGCTTGCCGAACGGCCAGGTGGCGATCACGACGGGGTCGGGCATTCTGCACCGGGGATCGGGTCTGTCGGGGACCGGGTCTCGGGTGGTCCCGGCCCGGGTTGGTGGTTCTTCCCGGTATACCCGATACCCGACAGACCCGATAGACCCGACCCCGGGAAATGCGACCGGCCGGGCCGCGGTGGGCGGCCCGGCCGGCGGGTGGACCGGAGGGGGTGGCGGCGACCGGTCGGCGGGGTCAGGAGACGGCCGGCAGGTTCGACTGGCCGGGGGTCGGCTGGCGGTCGAGCGGGAGCAGCTCCTGGCGGTAGATGGCGACCTCCCGGGGGGCCTCGATCCCCAGCCGGATTTTGCCCCGGTCGATGTCGACCACGGTGATGCAGATGTTATCCCCGATGAAAATCTTCTCCCCGAGCTTCCGGCTGAGGACCAACATGTCGCCACCCTCCGTTGTGCGCCGGTCGTCCGCGATCGCTGCCGAATTCTACGCCACGTTTCCGACTTACGGCCGGCTTGCGCGGGAAACCGGCACCGCCGGGGGGCCGGTTTGGTCGCGCCGCCGGAATTATGCATGCAGGGCCAACCCGCCCGCCGCCCTCGCCACAACTCCCAATCTCTCGGCATCTTACGCCGAATCGGCCGGGATGGCGGCCTGTCACCCGCCGGTCGTACTGCCGGCGTAACCGCTCCGTCCGCAACGGTCCGACCGCCGGACACTTGGGGCGAAGGGGGAGTGACAGGGGGGTGTCAAGGGGCTTGGCCGGCGGGGTCGGCGATCGACCCGGTGCGCCGCGGTCGGCCCCGGTGACGGTCCGTCGTCCTACGGCCAGGTCCGTCTAGTTTCGGGGCGCAACCGGGGCGCCCGCCGGTCGGAACGGGCGGGCTCCGCCGGGAGCCGGGCGGGCGCTTCCTCCCGCCGCGACTCGTGGGGTTAGACGGCTGCGGCCCCGGCCCGGGTGCGGAGGAATTCGAGCGGCCGGGGGTCGCCGGCGTACCGGGCGTCGGCCGGGTGGAAGATGGCCTGCCTCAGCTTGGCCCGCTGCTCCAGCACGGCCAGCTTCTCCGGGCTGCCGGGGGCGGCGGTGGTGGGGGCGTCGGGCAGCGGGGCGTTGCCGGCGAAGTTGCCGACGCCGCGGCGGGCGTACTTGCTGGTGGACGGGTACTGGTCCTTGACCCCGGGGGTGTAGTAGCAGCTCCAGCACAGCCCCCGCGGGCGGTTCACCTTGCACTTCGAGCAGTGGCGGCACACGGCGATCATGGGCCGATCCTCGTCCGTGGTTCTCGGTTCGGATTTCGAGCTGCGTCTTTCGTGCGCCCCGCCGCGGGCGGGCTAGGCGGCTTCGGCGTGGTCGCGGACCGTCTCGGCGGCCGGGGCGATTCGGTCGATCGGCAGCCGCTCGGCCAGGGCCCGGTCGACCTCGGGCAGCAGTTCCCGCCGCATCTGGTCGCGGGGGGTGTCGTCGAACCAGTTGAGGAACCAGCGGCAGGCGGCCGGCTCGCCGAGGCGCTGGTCGGCCTCGAAGCAGGCACGGGCGAAGAACTCCTCGACCTCCCCGACCGACTCGAGCCCCTCGCCCTGCCAGCCGCAGAAGCCGAGG
>JAIEQN010000561.1 GCA_019747685.1 Gemmataceae bacterium | reverse complement strand
GACCGCCGACCCACCGGCGATGCGTGGTGGGTCGGCGGTCCTGGCGGACCGCCCGGACCCACCCTACGAAATCAGCTCCGCACCAGCGCGTGGTAGTCGGCGATCATCTGCTGGGTGATCGGGCCGACCGGGTACTCGCGGCCGTCGATCGCCCCGACCGGCTGGACCTCGACGGCCGAGCCGGTCAGGAACACCTCGGACGCCTTCGCCAGCTCGTCCGGCCAGATTTCCCGCTCCACGACCTTGATGCCCCGCTTGCGGGCCAGCTCCATCACCGTCTGCCGGGTGATGCCGTTCAGGATGGTCTCGGTCGTCGGGGTGTGCAGCTCGCCGTCGAGGACGAGGAACAGGTTGGCCCCGGTCGCCTCGGACAGCCGGCCCTTGTAGTCGTGCATCAGGGCGTCCTGGACGCCCGCCGCCAGCGCCTCGTCCTTCGCCAGGGTGCAGATGATGTACAGCCCGGCGGCCTTGCTCCCGGCCGGCGACGACTCCGGGCTCGGCCGCTTCCACTTGCTCGTCACGAGCTTGATGGCCTTCTGCTCGTAGTAGGCCCCCCACGGGAAGGCCGCGATCATGACGTGGACCTTCGTGCCCTTCGCGGACACGCCGATGACCTCGGCCCCCCGCCAGGCCAGCGGCCGGACGTACCCCGAGTCGAGCTTGTTCTCGGCCACGACGAGCTTCGTGGCGGCGTCGAGTTCTTCGACCGAGTACGGCAGGTCGTAGGCCAGCATCTTGGCCGACTTGACCAGCCGGCGGGAATGCTCGGCCAGCTTGAAGACCTTGCCGTTGTAGACCCGGGCGCCCTCGAACACGGCGTTCCCGTAGTGCAGGCTGTGGGACAGGAGGTGGACCTTGGCGTCCCGCCAGTGGACCAGCTTGCCGTTGTACCAGATGACGCCGTCGCGGTCGTCGAAGGGCAGGACGCTCACGGCTGGACTCCTTCGGGGGGCCGGAGTCAGTGTAGGGACCGGGGGCCGTTCCCGTCGCCCCGAAGGGGCGTCCGGGAATAGCCCGGGGGTGGGTACGAAGACCGGCCACAGATGAAGACAGGAGGAGCACAGATCAGACAAAAACCAGGATTTGGTCCTGATCTGTGTCCTCCCTGGTTTTATCTGTGGCCCCTCCGACTCGACGAACCCCGATCACCCCACCAGCCGCAGCAGGGCGTACCCCAGCCCGACCCCGGCGGCCAGGAGCAGCCCGCCGGCGGCCGCCAACACCTTCACCGGCACGCCCGCCCGGGCCGCCGGCCCCGCCCCCACCTCCCCCGGCACCGGGGTCGGGTCGGCGACCGTCGGCCGGACGGCATCCGCGGTGATCTGCCCCCACGGGCAGGTGTCGGCCGCCGCCTCGGCCCGCGGCCGGTACACCTCGGTCAGCCCGCCCCCGGAGGCGGAATACATCGCCGGGACGACGGCCGGCAGGTCGAACGCGATGAAGTCCTCGTCGTCCCCGACCTCGACCGCCCCGGCCGCCAGTCCGTCCACCCGGGCGGCCACCCCGGCGGCCGACTGGAACCGGCTGTTCGGGTCCTTCGCCAGGAGCCGATGCACCACCTCGGCGACGGCCGGTGGCACGTCCGGGCGGACCCGGCCGACCGGCTCCGGGGCCACGGTCCGGTGCCGCCGCCGCTTGTCCTCGGCCGTCCCGCCGGGGAACGGCGGGCGGCCGGTCAGCAGGAAGTAGAACACCCCGCCCAGGGCGTACAGGTCGGCCCGGTAGTCGGCCGCCTTCGGGTCGTCGGCCTGCTCCGGCGGGGCGTAGTCCGGGTCGCCGGCCGGGGCCGCCAGCCGCCCCGCCCCGAAGTCGGCCACCTTCACCGAACACCCCGGCAGGGTTTTCGACGGCCGGGCGACCAGGAGGTTCTCGGGCTTCAGGTCGCGGTGGGCCAGCCCCTGCTCGTGGGCGTGGCCGAGGCCGACCGCCGCCTGGCGGATCAGCTCGCACGCCTCGGCCACCGGCAGCGGGCCCCGCTCGGCCACCAGGGCGGCGGCGGTCGGCCCGTCGACGTACTCCCGGACCAGGTAGCACCGGTCCCCAACCCGGTTGGCGTCGAAGGTGGTGACCACGTTCGGGTGGTTCAGCTTGGCCGCCGCCCGGGCCCCCCGGTCGAACAGCTCCCGGGCCGCGGCCGTGTGCGTCACCTCGGCCCGCAGGAGCTTGACCGCGACCGTCCGGTTCATCGCCCGGTGGACCGCCTTGTACACCCGCCCGGCCGCCCCCTTGCCGAGCTGCTCCTGGATGACGTACCCGTCGAGGACGAACCCGTCGGTCCGGCCGGCCAAGAGGCGATCGGCCTGGAACCGGGTGAGCAGCCCGGCGGCGACCAGCGCGCCGGCCGCGGCACCCGCCGCCCGGGCCGACGCGGGAACGGCGGCCTCCGCCCGGGCGGCCTGGGCGGGGGTCCACAGGCCGGCCGTGTTGGCAGCGGCGAGCAGGTCGGCCCGGGCGGCCGGGGGGCGGTGGGACGGAGTCATTTGGGGCGGTCCGGGGGCGGGGCGACCAACTCTAGAAGACGATCCGCGGCCGGGCGGGGTTCGGCCAGACCGGCCGGGGTGTACCCAGGTAGACGATTTCGGCCGGGGGTTCGATGTCACGACCCGGTAACAACCCGGCCGGAATGTCGTACGGGGAATGGGGACGAGGCCCCTTCCCCCGGCCCCGTCCCACGTTGGGAAAAGCCGGCGGCATTACCCGTCCGGCGGTCGGTCTGACCGGTATAATTGGTTCGGCCGCAGGGTGTGCGTGTTGCCGAACCAAACCAATCCGAGCCGGGATCCGCCCTCGGACCCGGGCCGCCCAACTTTTCGCTCGCAACCGGCCGCCGGATCGGCTACCCTGATGAACAGTTCGTGATGCTCCGCCGGTTCTTTCCCGCCTGCCTGCCGCTTGCACGGCCCGCCCCGGGCCGCCCGCCGCGAGGGTCAACTCGATGCCTCTCCCCCGCCGCCACCCGGCCGTTGCGCTCGCCGCCGCCCTCGGGCTCGGGG
>JAIEQN010001029.1 GCA_019747685.1 Gemmataceae bacterium | reverse complement strand
GGGCCGCCGCCGACCTGGGCGGGTCGGTCGTCGGCGGCCTCGTCGTCGGCGGGGCCGGGGTGGCCTGGCTGGTCGGGTCGGGGACGTGGCCGTACTTCTGGGAGGTGTTCACCTTCTGGAACACCTCGTACCTGGACCGGGTCCTCGGCGAGTTCGTCTACCGGGCCGGGTTCCAGCTCCTGTACTTCCCGCCGTGGAGCCTGTTGGCCGTCGTGGCGGTGCCGCTGGCGGTGCTGAACCTGATCGACGCCCGGCCGTGGTCGGCGGCCGGGCCCGGGGCCGAGGGGGGGCCGGTCGGGCGGCGGTGGCCGTGGCTCTTCGGCGGGGTCGACCCCGAGGCCCGGTACGCCCGGGGGGTGCTGGCGGCCGTCTACCTCGGCTGGACGGCGACGGCTTTAGTACTCCAGAAGCACTACCACTACGTCCACATCCCCGAGACGCTGCTGATGATGGCCGTGTTCGCGGCCAACCGCTGGGCGGTCGCCTTCCCGGTCCTGCTCCTCCAGGCGGCGGTCATGCTGTGGCTGGCGGCCGGGCCGCCGGTGCCGGAGTGGCAGGACCTGCCGGCAGCGTCCCGGGTGGTGGTCTGGCAGTACCCGGCCGGCCACCCGGACCGGCTGCGGTGGTGGCCGGGGTGCTTCGCCCGGGCGGTCCCGCCGGAACTGCGGAACGGGGTGGCGTTCGAGTCGGCCGCGTACCCCGGGGTGGATTGGGTCGAGTTGGCCGAGGTGGCCGACTTCCTCAGACGGCAGCAGGTGAAGGACGGCGAGGTGCTGTGCTGGCACGACTCGCCGCACGTCCTCTACCTGCAGATGGGGCTGCGGCCGCCGGTCCGGTTCTTCCACCTGAGCACCATGACCGGGCTGGGGTGGGGGCCGTACCGGCGGGTCCGGGAGGAGGTGACGGCGGCCGCCCCGGGGGTGCGGTTCGTGGTCGGCGACCTGGCCCGGGTCGGGTTACAGTATCCGGACTGGGCCCAGGCCTTCATGTGGGAGGCCGGGCCGGACCTCCTGCCGCCGGTCATCCCGGACGAGTGCCGGGAGGTGTTCCCGTTGAACCAGCCGGCGGTGTTCCGGTCGGGCGGCGGCCATGGCCGGTTCGTGGTCCACCGGCTGACCGGCCCGGTCGGGGAGGTCCACACCCCGCCCTGGCCGTGCGACGATTGAGCAATCGACCCGGGGCGTTGCCCCGGGCTGTGCTGTCACGGGCCTTCGGCCCTCAAGACCCCGGTTCGGAGGGCTGAAAGCCCGACACAACATAGCCCGGGGCAACGCCCCGGGTTGGTTTACCGCCGCCCCCGGCGGAGCCGGACGATCAGCCCGGCCGCCCCGACCGCCAGCAGCCCGAGGCTCGCCGGCTCCGGCACCGCCTGCGGGACGAACCCCGGCAGGTCCAGGGCGAACGAGTACAGGGCCGACGGCAGCAGCTCGAACCCGGCCGGGACCGGCCCCAGGTCCGGCCCGCCGATGACCGCGAACGAGTGGGAGGGGTCGCCGAGCGGGGTGTACCGGACGCCCAGCCCGTCGGTGTACACGTCGAACTGCTCGCCCACCCCGGTCTGGGTGACGCTGAAGTCGTTGTCCGTCCCGACCAGCAGGGCGAACCGGCCGTCGAGCAGTTGCGGCCCGACGGCCAGCCCCTCGTACTTCTCCAGGACCGGCAGCCCGGCCGCGGCCAGCTCGGCCTGGAGGTCGAGCCGCAGCACCTTCCCGACCGGGACCACCCCCGGGGGCAGGGCGTTCGTCCCGGTCAGGTCGAGGCCGGACACGTCCGTCGCCCCGGTCAGGTCGATCTCGAACACCCGCTTCGACCCGACCGGGACCGCCCCGGTCGGGTCCTCCACCCCGACGCCCCGGTTGTCCCGCTCGATCACCAGGAACCGGTGGTCGTCCAGGGCGATGATGCCGCTGACCCCGACGTTCCGGCCCTGGGAGTTGGCCCCGAAGTCGTCCGCCGCGCCCGGGATGCGGGCGTTGATGTCGGCCAGGGCTTCGAGCTGGTAGACGTACTGGGCGGTGGACAACCCGGTCTTGGTGTCGAACTCGACGACCCGGACGTTCCGGCTCCGCCGGCCGTCCGGGTTGCCCTCGTTGACCAGCGGGTCCTGGAGGACGGCGTAGGCCTTGGTCCCGTCCGGGCTGACGGTCAGCCCCTCGAACCCGCGGTTGTCCTGCCGGCCGGTGGTGATGGTCGGCCGGCCGTCGACGTAGTTGAGCGCGCCGTCGGGCTGCCGGGGCAACAGGTTGGCCGGGGTGGTGAACGCCCGGACGAACCGGGCCTCGACCTCGCCCGACCCGGTCTTGACCGGCTTGAACTCGTACACCGACGGGCCGTACTCGTCGGACACCAGGAAGTTGCCGCTGGCCGTCTTGACGAACCCCTCGGGGTCGAAGCTCCGGCCGAGGACCGACGGGTCGCCGTTGAGCAGCCGCGGGTTCAGGCCGTTGAACGCGGCCGACCCGTCGGCCGTCTTGAACTTGATCGTCCGGGTCAGCTTGAAGTTGCCGATGGCCCCGGTGGTCGGGTTCACGTCCAGGGTGAACTGCTGGACCCGGGTCTCGTAGGGGACGAGGCCGCCGCCCGGGCCGCGGTCGGGCAGCCCGTAGTAGACGTTGTTGGCCCGGTCGTAGTACAGGTCGGAGAACTGCCCGCCGAGCCGGTTCTGGTTCGGCCCGCTACCGACCGACAGGTCCGTGGCGCTCCCGGGGATGATGATCTCGTTGACGAAGTCGGCCCGGACCGCCCCGGCCGCGAGTATGCCGCCGAGGACCGCCAGACCGACCCGCCGCGACCAAGCCGTCGCCATCGCCGCCTCCGTGGTTGAGACACCCGCGCGGTTAAGGACCGGGCGAGTTTATTCGGCGGGGGTGTGGGAACGGCGATCGGGCGGTGAAGACGGCGCGAGGTCGATAGGGCGGCCCGGGTCGCGGCTCCGGTTGGTGGGGCCCGCACGCAAAACCGGGGCACCCCCACCCCACGCCAAAAAAACCC
>JAIEQN010000813.1 GCA_019747685.1 Gemmataceae bacterium | reverse complement strand
GTGTGCTTGGGGGGGGGGGGGGGGGTTCCACCCCGGTTTCCCCTAAACGGGGGGGTCCCCCCCCCCCGCTCGCCAAGTTCATCCTGCCAACTTCCTCTTCCGGTCCTGGAGCGATTTCAGCTTCTCCCGGACCTCGGCGACCTCCTCGGGGCCGAGGCCGCCGGCCCGGATGCGGTCCATCAGGCCGCGTTCCTCGGCGGCCAGCCGCTGCTCGGCGAACCACCGCAGCCGCAGGGCCAGGTTGTGCTCCGGCTCCTTCACCTGCTCCCCGATGAACCGCCGCTGCTCGGCCCGGTCGTACAGGTCCGGGCGGTCGGCCAGCCGGTCCCGCAGCCGCTCCATGTCCGGGACCAGCCCGGCGGCGTGGATCGCGTACAGCTCCTCCAGCACCCGCCGGGCGTCCGGGTGGGTGAACTCGGCCGGCGACACGGCGGCGACGGCCTCGGCCACGAACCGCGGGTGGGCCAACAGTAATTCGACGAGTTCCAGCTCGGCCCGGACGGCCGCCGTCACCTTCGGGGCCGGCGGCTGGCTGGTCCGGGCGGCCGACGCCTGCACCCGCGGGGCCGGCCCGGCTACCCCGGCCGGGGCCGCCTTCACCGCCTGCTTCGCTTCGTGTTCCCGGACCAGCTCCGCGAATCGCTTCCGGACCGTGTCGAACCCGATTCGGAGCCGCTGGGCGAGCCGGGTGAGGATCAGCTCCTGCTTGACGCGGAGCGATGTCTTGTACTCCCCCCGCCCCTGGACCATGTTCGAGGTCGCCATGACACGCAGAATGCGATCGTGGACGGCCCTCGCGGTTTCCACCGACGGCACGTCCTCCTGCCCGAGTAGTCGGGCGAATGCGAAGTCGAGGGCGTCCGTCGCTCCGGCCAACACCTTCTTAAACGTTTCCGGTCCGTCGGGCCGGACAAGTAAGTCGCACGGGTCGAGGTGGTCGGGTAGGGTGGCGACAGCCAGTTCCACGTCGTTCGAGACGGAGAGTTCCAGCGCCCGGTCGACCCCGGTGGTGCCGCCGGCGTCGGCGTCGTACACCAGCACCACCTTCGGGGCGTACCGCCGCAACTGGGCGACGTGCCGGGCGGTCAACGCCGTACCCATGGTGGCCACCACCGGCGGGACCCCGCACTGGTGGGCCATCATCACGTCGGTGTACCCCTCCACGACCGCGAGGAACCCGGCCGCGGCCCCGGCGTGCCGGGCGAGGTCGAGTCCGTACAGAACGTCGCTCTTCGAGAAGAGTGGGGTTTCCGCTGAATTGTAGTACTTCGGGGCCCGGGTGGCATAGGGCGATTCGGGCAGAATCCGCCCCCCGAAGGCGACCGGCCGGGCCTGCACGTCCCGGATCGGGAACATCACCCGGTCCCGGAACCGGTCGAAGAACCCCCGGCCACCGTCCCGGTTGAGGATCAACCCGACCTCGATCAGCACGTCCGTGGGAACCTGGTCGGCGGCCGCCCGGCGGACCAGCCAGTCGCCGGCCAGCGGGGCGTACCCGAGGCCGAAGTCGCGGACCGTCTTACCGGACAGCTTGCGGCCGCCCAGGTACTTCCGGGCCGGCTCCCCGAGCGGGTCGTCCAGGAGACACCGCTGGTACTGCTCGACCGCCCACCGCATCACCCCCAACAGCCGGGTGCGGGCCTGGTCCTGGGGCGATTGTTGTTCGTCCAGCTTGATTCCGGCCCGGGCGGCGAGTATCTGCCGGGCCTCCCGGAAGCCGACCTTCTCGGCGTGCTGGACGAACGCGAACACGTCCCCGGACGCCCCGCACGACCAGCACTTGTACCGCTGGCGGGCCGGGTCCACGTCCATCGACGGGCGGGTGTCGTTGTGGAACGGGCAGAGGGCCTTGTACGTCTTGCCGGCCGGGTGGAGCGACAGGTACGCCCCGACCACCGCGACGATGTCGCTGGCCGCCTTGATCTGCTTGGTCAGCTCGACCGGGTCGGGCAACACGGGTCACCTGCGGGCGCGGCGGACGACGTTCGCCCCGCCGGGGGCGGGGTCGGGGGGCGGCCGGGTGTCGTCGCCGTCGCGTGTCGGGGTCCGCGGGTCGATCGGTCGCTCGTGCCGAGGACGGGGTCCTCGTCGCCGAATCGGGCGTCGTCGGTCTCCAATCCCCCGGTGCGGTAGAGTGCGGCGGACCCGGAGCGGTGTGGCCGCGTCGTGCCGAAGACGACGGGGCCGGCCGGGGGTGAGCGCCTGGGGTGGGGGAGGGAGGGTGTTCGACTCCGCCGTGGCTCTCCCGAGCCGGATTCGGGGCATCAATCCGTTGATGCTCCGCGAATTATAACGCCCCGCCCGGAACCGTCAAGTTGGCCTCGGCGGACGATCCTGCCGGGTCAACCTTACCCCACCCCGCTTCCCGGGTTGATGTCGGGTGTCGGGATTCACCCGCCGGCCGCCGCTACCCGGCCCGCACAGCCGTTCATCTCCGTATCGGTCGGTAGGGTGGGCGGAGGCGGGCCACAGGCCCGGCGAGGCCCACGCGGTTGGTAACGCCCCGCGTGGGCCTCACCCCGCCGCAGGCGGGCTTCCGCCCACCCTACGGAAAACCCGCCCTTTTCCCCCGGGGGGAGTTGGGGTAGCCTTGACGGTGGGGCGGCCCGGGGGAGCCGCCCCGTCCCGGGCGAGCCACCGGATGAACACCCTGACTCTCATCGCCGCCGCCCCGCCGGTCCAGCCGGCCAAGCCGGCGGCGTCCGACCTGTTGGACCGGGCCGAGTTCTGGTGGGGGACCGGCGGGCTGGTCGCCGCCCTGATCCTCGGGGCCGTCGTCGTCGGCTGGGTCGACCGGTGGCGGAAGCGGCAGGCCCTGGCCGAGCAGGCCGAGTCCGGCGAGGAGTTGACCAGCTTCCGGGCCATGTTCGACCGGGGCGAGATCACCGAGGCCGAGTACGCCCGGCTCCGCCAGAAGGTGGCCGCACGGGTGAAGACCCCGGCCAAGCCGGCCGCCGGGGCCGAGTCGGCCACCGCCGCGG
>JAIEQN010000497.1 GCA_019747685.1 Gemmataceae bacterium | reverse complement strand
CCACGGCCGGGCGGGCCGGGGCCGTCCCCCCGTGCGGCCCGGCGGCCAGCCACGCCGCCCCGCCCACCAGCCCAGCGGCGGCCACCGTGTTCCAGTTCGCCTTGGCCCACCCCCCGGCGGCGGCCTCCCACTTCGGCAGCGCGGCCGCCACCGACCCGAGGGACGGCCAGGCCCGGGGCCGCCGCACCGCCGGCTTGGGCAGCAGCTTGTCCAGGACGGCCGCCCAGTAGTCCGGGGGCGGACGGTCGTGCGGGGCGCCCAGGAGAGCCCCCCGGAGGAGGGCCTTGACCACGTCGGGTAGGGCCACGTACCGGGCCATCGCGTCCGGGTCCACGACCGCCCCGTCCGGCAGCCGGGTCAGCCCGAAGTAGAGGCCGGCCTTGATCCGCTCGGGGTCCTTCACCGTCCGGTCGGGGTGGTGGTAGGCGATCGGCTTGCCGCCGGTCAGCACCTCGAACAGGAGCATGCCGAGCCCGAAGGCGTCGCACGCCGGGGTCAGCCGCTCGGCGGCGAGGTCCTTCCCCTGGAGCTCCGGCGGCAGGAGCCGGGGCAGGGCCGCCTGGCACGGGTAGTGCCGCCCGTCGTGGACCACCTGGGTGCCCTGCAGGTCGATCCGGTCCACCCCCGTGAGCCGGTCGGTCCGGCCGTCCCGGCCGACGATGAAGTTCCGCTCGTTGTTGTCCCCCATCACCCGGCCGAGCGACCGGGCCGCGGCGAACGGCTCGACCAGCAGGCGGGCGAGCGGGAGCCGGTCGGGGTCGCGCAGGTCGGGGAGCTCGTCGTTTAGTTCCTTGCCGGCGAAGAACGGGACCACGAACCCGGCGACCGCGGCCGGGTCGTGCGGCAGCACCAGCACCCGCTCCGGGTCGCCCAGCCGCGGGTGCCGGGGGTTCGTCGCCACCAGGGCCCGGACCTTCGCGGCGACGAGCGGCGGGTACGCCCCGCCGGCCTTCGGGACGATGGCGATCCGGGTCCGGTCCCCCGCCAGCCGGCAGGGGCGCGACTCCGCCCACCCGGTGCCGAACGGGGTGAGCCGCTCGGGCGCCTTGGTCCGCTCGTCGACCAGCACGATCGTCGGGTCGGGCACCGGACCGCTCCTACGCCAGCCCCTTGATCGCGGCCTTGAGGAGATCCTTCAGCGGCCGCCCGTTCAGGGAGTCCGCGATCGACTCGGCCAGGCTGCGGAACACGCTCACGACCTGCTCGCCCACCAGCGGGAGGACGAGGCCCTCCCCGGTGACCGCCTCGGCCGCGTCCGCGTCCGCCTGCCCGAACGGGATGGCGACCACGATCTGGTCGTGCCCCTCCATCCACTCCCGCCAGGCCCGGAGCCGGGGCCCCGCCTTCCCGAAGTCGTGGAACCGGAAGTCGGAGAGGACCAGGGCGGCCCCCGGCATGACGTACCCCCCGGCCGCCGCCACGTGCTGCTCGTACGCCAGGGTGGTCGCGGCCAGGCCGTCCATGAGCGGGCCGAGCAGGGTGGGGCTCCGGTAATCCAGCTCGGGCATCCGGAACTCGCCGCGGGCGACCGACCGGACGGTGTACTCCTCCCAGAAGTCGGAGACGGCGACCGTGACGCACCGCTTGGCGACCGCGCTGCCCCCGATGTCCTGGGTGAACGCCGCCCCGCCCCGCTGGGCGTCGGGGGCGTGGACCCGCATCGAGCCCGTCGAGTCCCAGCCGAACTGCACCAGCACCTGGAGGCCGGAGAACTTCGCCTGGACCTCCTGCAGCCGGTCCCGCGTCGCCGGGTCCGGGCCGGGCGGCTGCCAGAGGGCGGCCGCCGCCGCGACGACCACCGCCTGGGTCTGGGCCCGGGAGGCCCGGGCGTCGAACTCGGCCTCCCGGGCGGCCAGCTCGGCCTCCCGGGCGTCGAGCTCGGCCTTGGTCTTGCGGCCCGGCTTCACCTTGGCGGGCGGGGCCGGGACGGGGACGTGCATGAACTCCTCGTCCTCGTCCTCGCGGGCGGGGAAGATCCTGAACTCGTCGCTCATGTGCTTCTCCTGGACAGGGGACACGGGACAACACGTAACGGCCCACCGCGGGCCGGGTACGCCACGGTCAAGGGGGGAGCGGGCCCGCCCGAACGGGGCGGGTTCATGGTGGTTGTTCGGGTCGGCTGGTCGGTCAGAACGCCACGTACAAGCGGCCCCGGGCGGCCGCGTCCGCCGAGTCGCCCAAAAGCTCGCCCGCGGTCCGAGGGCCGAACGTCACCAACGCGTCACCCACTCCGGGGTGGGTCAGTGCGACCCGGAACGGCCGCTGCCCGTCATCCCGCGGGCCGAACCGGATCCGGTTGAACGCCTCCCAGGTGGTGTCGGCGCCGTACTCGGCCTGCAAGGCGGCCGTCCAGCCGGTGACGAACGTGGCCATGTGCAACCCGAGCCGGAGGTCGAGGTACGCTTCGGCGGCGAGCCACTGGAGCCGGCTGGTGCCCCACCCAGTGATGGCGAGGTACGGCGGCAACTCGACCTCGGCCTCGGCTGCGCGGGCGTGGGCCGCCCAGGTGGCCGCCGTGTCCCGCGACAGCGGGTAGTCGACGACCTCCGGCCCGTTGATCAGGCCGCAGACGCCGGGGCGGACGTAGAACGTCAGCTGCCCCTCGGCCTGGTCGGGGGTCGGGTAGCGGGCCGCCATGAGCGTCAGGTACTGGTGCGGATGGTTATTCGGCCACACGTACAGGTCAGTGTGCGGGTCGCCGCTCGGGAGGCCCATGACCCAGTCGGCCGGGGTGTGGAACTGCCCGGGCCGGCGGCCGGGGATGAGACCGCCCCGCCAGCGGGCATCGAGGCGGGCAGACGCGACGGCGGCCGCCGGGGCCGTCAGCCAAGCGCCGGGCTCCACCCCCAGACAGGGGTTGGTGAAGAAATCCTCGAACGACTCGTTGGGGTGGCGGAAACCGCACTTAGAGCTTGTCCAAAATGCATGATGTTTAGCGCCGGAGCCGTCGGACCATGAGGTGGGTCCTGGCGACCTTGA
>JAIEQN010000767.1 GCA_019747685.1 Gemmataceae bacterium | reverse complement strand
GCCGGCCGCCTGGCACCGGGCCGCCGCCCGGGTCGCCCGCATCCGGCCCGACATGGCCGCGGCGGTGCTGCACACCCTCGAAGTCCTCAAGCACGACCCGCTGTCGATCGAGGCCCACCGGGCGGCCGTCGCCCTGTTGACCGAGACCGACGGCCGGGCCGCCGCCCGCACCCACCTCGGCCAGGCCGGCCAGCGGTTCCCGCACTACCGGCCGCTCTTGCAGCTCCGGGCCGAGTTCCTCTCCGGCGACCCGGACGCCGACGCCGGCCGGGCCATCCAGGCCCTCCTGGACGACTGCCCGGACGACGCCTGGGCGTGGCGGCAGCGGGCGCTGGTGCTGGCCGACCGGAAGCAGCCGGCCGAGGCCCGGGACGCCGCCGAGCGGGCGGCCGAACTCGAACCCGGCCACCCCTGGCTGGCCGGGGTCCTGGCCCAGGTCCACCGCAAGGCCGACCGGACCGACGACGCCCTGGCGGCGATCCGCGACGGCCTCCGCCGGAGCATCGACCAGGAGCCGCTCGTCGCCGAGCTGGTGCAACTGAGCCGGGGGACGGAGGAGAAGCAGGACGCGCTGGACTTCGTGCTGGCCGAGCTTCGGCGGCAGCCGCACACCGGCGAGGGGCTGGTCGCCTACCTGGCCCAGTGCCACGGGCTCCTGACCGAGCCGGACGAGCACGGCGAGCTGCTGGAGGAGCTGGAAGAGCTGCTGGACGACCGGCCGGACCTGTGGCACGCCTGGTCGGCCACGATCCAGCAGATGGCCGTCCTCGGCCGGGTCGAGGAGGCCAACGCCCTGGCCCGGGAGGCGACCGGCCGGTTCCCCTTGCTGGCCAAGCTGTGGCTCGACCGGGCCCAGGTGGCCCACGCCGTCGGCCAGGCCGACGACCGGCTCGACGCCCTCCGGCAGGCGGCCGCCACCGCCCCCGGGTGGTCCCCGGCGGCCCGGGAGCTGGCCGAGGCCCTGGACGACGCCGGCGAGCAGGCCGAGGCGATCGGGGTGCTGCGGCGGAACGCCGCCCGCAGCCCCCTCGACCCGCTGGCCCACGGCTTTTTGGCCGAGTGGCTGTGGGAGGCCGGCGAGTCCCGCGAGGCCCTCGACCGGGTCAAACTGGCCCTGCGGCTCGAACCCGGGTACGACTGGGCCTGGCACGCCGTCCAGCTCTGGAGCGACCGGCTGGACGAGCCGGACGAGGCCGCCGACCTGGCCCGCGAGCTGACCCGCGACCGGCCCGGCGACCCCCGGGTGTGGGTCCGGCTGGTCCGGGTCCTGCACCACCCGCGGCACAACGACGAGGTCCTGGCGGCCCTCGACAAGGTGGTCGAGCTCGACCCGCGGAACGTCGAGGCCCACGACCTGCGGGCCGAGCGGCTGGCCGAGATGGGCCGGTTCGACGAGGCGCTGGCGGCCGCCCGCCCGCCGGCCCTGGCCGCCGACCTACCGTTCCTCCTGCAAGGCCGGCTCGCCTGGGTCGAGGCCCGGCGGGGGAACTACGCCGCCGCCATCCCGCCGATGCAGGCCCTCGTCGCCGTCGACCCGAAGTACGTCTGGGGCTGGCACCAACTGGCCGAGTGGTACAACGAGACCGGCCGGGCCGAGGGCTACTTCGAGGCCGCGTCGGAGTTGGTCCGGCTCCAGCCCGGCCACCCCGTCGCCCTGACCATGCGGGGCGAGGCGAAGCTCCAGACCGGCGACCGGGAGGGCGGCAAGGCCGACCTCCGGGACGCCCTGAAGGTCAGCCCGAACTACTCCCCCGCCGCGGCCGTCCTGTTCGACGCCTACCTGGCCGACGACGAGTTCCGCGAGGCCCGGCAGGCCCTGGCCGTCTTGCAGGAGCACCTGGCCGGGCCGGAGGTGGCGGTCAAGCAGCTCCAGTACGCCTGCAAGACCGGGGACGTGGACGGGGCCGTCCGGGCGTTCGCCGAGGTGTGCGAGGGGCCGGGCCAGACCCCGTTCCCGATCCGGGCCGGGGTGGACGAGATGAAGGACGCCGGGTGGGAGGAGCGGGCCTACCGGGTGCTCCGCGAGTCGTGGCAGACCGGCGGGCCGTTCCACCCGTGGGCGCCGATCTTCTGGGTCGATTCCCCCGACGGCGACGAGGCCGGGCCGGACCTCCGGCTGCGGGCCGCCGAGGCCGTCGTCAAGGCCTACCCGAAGTTCGTCCCGGGGCACGACAGCAAGGCCGAACAGCTCGCCGCCAACGACCGGTTCGACGAGGCCATCGCCGCCTGCCGGCCGGCCGAACTCGGCGACCCGGTGCCGGTCGAGCTGCGGGGCCGGGTGGCCTGGGTCGAGGCCCGGCGGGGCGACCGGGCCAGGGCCATCGCCACCATGCGGGCGGTCGTCGCCGACTTCCCCAACTACGTCCTCGGGTGGCGGCAACTCGCCGCCTGGTACGACGCCGCCGGCCGCTACCGCGACTGCCTCGACGCCGCCGAGCAGTTCGTCAAGCTGGAGCCGCACAACCCGATCGCCTACGTCTACCGGGGCGAGGCCAAGCGGGGCGTCGGCGACCGCAAGGGGGCGAGGGCCGACTTCGCCAAGGCCGCCGAGCTCGACCCGGCGTGCGAGCCGGCCGGGCTGGAGCTCATCACCGAGCAGCTCGTCGCCGGGGACGTGGCCGGGGCGACCGACACCCTGACGGCCCTGCGGGAGCACGCCGACGGCCCGCTGGTCCGGCTCCGGGCCGTCCAGGTGGCGTGCAAGCAGGGCGACCCGGACGTGGCGGTGGCCGAGTTCCGGGAACTCGCGGCCGACGACGAGACGGCCCGCGGTACCCTCCGCGAGGCGCTGGCCGCCCTCGACCTGGCCGAGTGGGGGCCGCGGGCGACCGCCGAGCTGAAGGACCTGGCGTTCGCGGCGGATGCGAACCCGGACCTGGCCGGGCTGTGGGCCGAGCGGGCGGCCGCGTCGGGGCCGCTGGAGGTCGTCGCCGACCGGCTGCCGGAGCTGCTCACGGCCAACCCGGCGGCCGGGCGG
>JAIEQN010001137.1 GCA_019747685.1 Gemmataceae bacterium | reverse complement strand
CCGCCAGCGTCATCTGCTTCCGCATCCTGAACGACGGCGTTTTGTAGCACCGTCGGTTGTGTCACAGCCTGTTAGGGTTATGTCTTGGTGTCCACCATCCGTTCCTGTTCGGGGCTGCCCAGCATCACTTCGTGGCGGCCTTGGGTGAGGCAGTTTGGGCGGGCGGTTTCATCTACCTGGGGTACCTGGCGGTCGAACCGGGCGTCCGGCGACGATGGCCGTGGCGGGTGGTCGGCTGGAACAGGGTACTGACCGGCCGATGGGCCGACCCACTGGTCGGCCGCGAGGTCCTCGTGGGCACGGCGATCGGAACGGGCTTGGCCGTGATCCCGTTCACGCAGGTCGCGGTCTGCGACCTTACGGGGGATGCCGTTCCGGTCTGGATATGTACCGTCCCTTGGGACGTTGTCCGAGCGGACGCGGTTGTCGCAGGCGTGGCCCAGAGCGTCGCCGTCTACGCCTCAACTTTCAACCTTTTCGCCCTGATCTATTTACTCTCCGTCCTTCTCGGTCGGGAGTGGGCCGCCATCCTGTTCGCACTCTCTGCAATAGTCGCCGTGTATGCCATCAAGGACGGCGTCCTCACGCCGGCCGCGATACTGTTCCTGGTAGCGAGGATGGCGATCTACGCGGCGACCGCCTGGCATTTCGGCCTTCTGGCCGGGGCACTCTGTTCCGTCGTAGCACACCTGATGCACAGCACGACGTTGACGACGGACACGGCTTCCTGGTACACGGGCAGTGGGGCAGTTTATGCAGCGGTAGTGGTGGTACTTGCTGGATACGGGGCGTGGGCCGCGACCGGCGGGCGGGAGTGGGTCCGCGAGCTGGTCCGCGGCGACGACTGACCGGCCGGCCCCGGCGTGACCCTGAGACTTACGCCAGGGCCGCACGGGTGCGGGCCACGAGCGGCGAGTCCAGGCCGGCCGACCCCTTTAGCCAGTACAGGCTGGCCGCCAAGAACCGGTCCCGCCACGGCGGGGCCAGGAAGGAGTAGTCCTCCATCACCGCCGCGCTGAACTTGTAGTCGTGCGAGTCCGTCCCCTTCAGGAACACCAGCCGCCGGCCGGCGTCGATCAGGTCCTTCGCCCCGGCCGGGTTCCCCTTCAGGTAGCCCAGGGCCAGCCGGGCCGCGGCCCCCTTGTCCCGGGACAGGGCGTCGAACACGGCCCCGGCCTCCGGCTTCTCGTTGGCCGCCGTCAAGGCGTCGATCCGGTCGTCCCCGACCTTGCCGCGGGCCGGGAGAGCATCCCGGAACAGCGGGACGAACGCCGCCGCCTGGAGCAGCAGCAGCTTCCGGGCGTGGTCGTCCCCGACCGTCGTCTGGTAGGCGTAGTGCAGGGCGTTCAGGCTGGTCAGCGAGTGGAGGGCCACGATCCCCGGCTGCCGCATCAGCAGCTCCCCGCCGGCGGCGAATAGCCCATCCCACACCGACCGCGGCGACACCCCCTTACCCAGCAGCTCGACTACCCGCCCGCTCAGCTCGTCGTCGGACGCCGACCGGGACGCGGCCAGCACCTCAGCCGTCGCCTCCGGGCTCGCCTGGCCGCCCTGCCAGCCGGCCTTGAACGCCCGGACCCGCTCGGCGTTCCGCCGGCCGGGCCGGTCCGGGTCGGCGTCCCGCTTGGCGGGGTTGTCGCCCTCGTGGTGTAGCAGGGCGTAGGCCAGCGACCGGACGATCGGCTCGGAGTGGTGCCAGCCGATCGCGTCCAGGGTGCGGAAGGCGTTGGCCACGTAGATGGCCTTGTGCCCGATGTCCCGGAAGTCCCGGCAGCCGTACCGGGCGAAGGTGTCGAACAATTGGTGCTTCGACGCGGTCCGGGCCAGGGCGGTGGCGGCGGCGTCGGCCGCGTCCTCGTCCCAGTCGTCCATCGCCCGGGTGAACGCCTCGAACGCCTGGTGGGCCGGCGGCAACTTCAGCTCGACGGCCGGCTTCATCCGCCAGCCGCTCTCCTTCTGGGTCTGGGCCTGCGACCCCTTGAAGTTGTCGATGGCCCAGAACAGCGGCAGCCAGCGCTCGCGGTCCGGGCCGGACAGGGCCGACAGGTGGGCCGAGTGGATGACCAGGACGGCGTGGAACTTGAACCCGACGGTCGGCCGGGGCTGGACGTTCCGCACCCCGGCCAGGAACAGGGCGGCCAAGAGGTCGCGGTACGGCAGCCCGGCCTTGACCCGGTGGCCGACCTCCTCCAGCACCTTCGCCCGGGGCGTGTCTTCGAGCAGCCGGACGAGCGGCTCGATCTCGGGGTCGAGCCGGACCACGTCCGGCCCGAGCCTGGCGTCGTCGGCCGAGACGGCGGGGAGGGTGTGGAGGAACGGCAGGCCGGTGCCGGCGGCGGACGCGGCGAGGAACGACCGGCGGTCGGGGGAGGTGGACATGACCGGCTCCGTGGGAGGTACGGGCGACGGGCCGCCCCGATTGTAACACGGTCGGGGACGAAAAAAGCCCGCCCGGTCATGCCGGGCGGGCTTGGGGTGTCATCGGCCGGGCCGATCGACGGTTATCCCAAGATGCCCGTGACGACCTCGCCTTTGACTAGCTCCCGCGGCTGGTTCAGGTGGTTGTACACGATCGTGTCCGGCTTGACCCCGACCGAGTGGTAGACCGTCGCCAGCAGTTCCGTCGGGTGGACCGGGTTCTCGACCGGGGCCGACGCCGTCTTGTCGCTCTTGCCGTGGACGTACCCCCGCTTCACCCCGGCACCCGCCACCACCGCCGTGTAGCAGTACGGCCAGTGGTCCCGGCCGTCGTCGCTGTTGCCGTTACCGGACGTGCTGACGCCCCGCTGCGGGCTGCGGCCGAACTCGCCCACCGCCACCACCAGCGTGTCCTTGAGCAGGCCCCGCTCGTCCAGGTCGGCGATCAGGGCCGACAAGCCGGCGTCGAGCATCGGGGCCGACTGCGTCTTCATCCGCTTCGACAGGTCGACGTGGACGTCCCACGAGTGGTTGTCGCTGTTGGCCACCTTCGGCCA
>JAIEQN010001111.1 GCA_019747685.1 Gemmataceae bacterium | reverse complement strand
TTGGTCAGGTCGCTCGGGTAGGGCTTGCGTGCCATCCCGACAGGCTATGACCTACCCCCTTTTGGAACAGTCTCTCAGACTCGAAACTCGAAACTCTACGATTCGACGTGCGCCCGGACCGGCGCCCCGAGGGCGGCCGACAGGACCTTCTGGAGCTCCTCCCGCAGGGCCACCGGGTTGCCGCCGCGGAACCGGAACTTGTTCCCGGTGACGGTGGTGAAGTACGGGTAGACGGCCGAGAACGCCGGGCCCGGCGGCTCGTCGTCCGGCCGCGGCTGGCACAGGTCGGACCAGACCTTCAGGAGGGTGGCCGGGTCGGCCCCCTCGACGACCACCGTGAACCGCTTGGACAAGGGCCCGTTCGGCGGGACGGCCGCCGCCTTCGGCTCCGGCACCGGCAGCCCGGCCGTCTCGTCGTGGGCCCCGCCGTAGTCGAACCCGACCTCCCCGTGCTGGGTCAGGTCGAGCCCGTCGGCCTCCTCCCGCGGCGGGACCGTGAACCCGACCGTCTTGTCGATCAGCAGCACCAGCACCCCGGTCGCCAGGAAGGCGTACACGGCCGAGACCAGCGACGCCTTGACCTGCCACAGGATCTGGCTCGACCGGACGAACTCGACCGTCCGGGCCCCGTCCGGGCCGACCACCTCGGTCTTCCCGGGGAACGCCCCGGGCGGCATCTCGGCCCCGTAGGCCCACAGCGGCAGGGCCACGAACGCCCCGGTCAGGACCGCCCCGATCAGCCCGCCGACCCCGTGCACCCCGAAGGCGTCGAGCGAGTCGTCGTACCCCAGCGCCCCCTTGGCCAGGACGGCGGCGTAGCACAGCACCCCGGCCACCAGCCCGATGACCAGCGCCCCGCCGGGGGCCACGAACCCGCTGGCCGGGGTGATGGCGACCAGCCCGGCGACGACGCCCGAGGCGAACCCGAGGGCCGTCGGCTTGCCCTTGAGGCACCACTCGGTCAGCAGCCAGGCCATCCCGGCGGCGGCGGCGGCGATCTGGGTGACGGCGAACGCCGAGACGGCCTGTCCGTTGGCGAACAGGGCCGACCCGCCGTTGAACCCGAACCACCCGAACCACAACAGCCCGGCCCCGAGCAGGGTCAGGACCATGCTGTTCGGGTGGTACGCCTGCTCCCCGTACCCGAGCCGCTTGCGGAGCAAGAGGACGGCGGCCAGCCCGCTGAACCCGGCGGCGATGTGGACGACGGTGCCGCCGGCGAAGTCGATCGCCCCGTTCACCCCGAGCAGCCCGGCCGCCGGGGCCACCTTCACCTCCGGGTTGCTGAGCGGGACGACCACCTTCTGGGCGTCGGTGGCCCACTGGTACGACCAGACCATGTGGGCCAGCGGGTCGTACACCGCCGTCGTCCAGAGCAGGGCGAACAGGAGGTACGGGCCGAACTTCACCCGCTCGGCGAACGCCCCCGAGATGAGCGCCACCGTGATGATGGCGAACATCCCCTGGAACATGGCGTGCAGGTAGAGCGGCAGGTTCGTGTTCGGGAAGGAGTTGAACCGGTTCCGCTTGGCCACCTCCTCCTTCAGGGCGTCGCCGGACAGCCCGGTCTCCTTGGCGACATCGGCCTCGGCGACCGGGACCGCCGCCTGCCACGGGAGCATCACCAGCTCCGGGCTATACCCGACCACCCCGCCCGGGGTCTCGGTGCCCGGGAACGTGACCTCGACGGCCGGCTTGCCGAACGCCAGGGCGTACCCGATCACCACCCACTGCACCCCGACCAGCCCGAGGGCCGCCATCGTCTGCATCATGGTGGCCAGGACGTTCTTCCGCCGGGCCATCCCGCCGTAGAACAGGGCCAGGCCGGGGAGCATGAGCATCACGAACGCGGCCGAGACGAGCAGCCAGGAGATGTCCGCGTACTTGTGGGTGCCGGTCAAGGCCCCGGAGTTGATGTCGGAGACGACCTTGTCCACGTCGGCCTTCATGGCCGGCGTCTTGGCCGGGTCGGGGGGCGGGGCGGCCGGGTCCTGGGCGAGGGCCGGCAGCCCGGTACACAAGCACAGAGCGACCGCCCCCAGGGCGGTACGGGTGAGGCGCGACACGGCCGTCTCCTCGGCGGATAGAAGAACGATCGCGTCCGGCCAACGCAACGCCGGTGCCGGGAAGACGGGGAATTGGGACGGATTTGAACTGCCTGAATTCCTAGCAGTTACGACAAGTTTCCCGTCACCGGATGATGAACGGAACAGGGGCCACCGCCACAGATTCAGGCGAATCTGCCCGATGTCGTGGCACTCGGCCGCACTTCCACCCGGAACCTTGTCGGGTCGTTCACAAGCCCTGGGTCGAGTGCGGCGACACCAAACACGGCGGCCGTCGGACGCCCTGACCACGGGCAGCCGAATCCGGGCCCCCGCCCGGTAACAACTTCCGGGCGCGATCCGTGGTTGTGGTCCGGGCAAACTCCGGGCCGGCGGCATCGATCATACCGCCGACGCCGGGCCAGGTGCCGGGCCGCCGGCCGCCGGCGGCCCGCCGTGCGCCCGGTTGGCACCGAACGTGTATTGACTCCGGCTGTCCGCGAGGATACATGCCGGAGTCGTCAACCCAGTGACCCCAGCCGGCCGGGCGGCGGCACCCCACAACCGGGGTGCCCCGTTGAGCCCGCCCGCCGGCCGCCGCGAAGGGATTCGTGGGCCCCGGTCCCGTACCGGGGGGATCACGGAGGATCGCCGGATCGCCGAGGCCGGGCCGACCGCTCACCCCGCTCGAAGGCGGGGGAAGGCGCGGGTTCCGGGCCGGGGCCGCGAGTGCCCTGACCGCAGGCAACCCCTCCACCTTTCCTGCCGCCCCCGAGCGGACCTCTCCGTCGGCCGCCCGCCCCTCCCCGACCCGACGTGGGTGTCGAACGTCGCGGCATTCCTAGTCCCGGGCCCTCCGGCCGCGCCCCTGATCGGGGCCGGCCGCGACCCACCCCGGCCGGCCCCGCAAGGGGCCGCCGCC
>JAIEQN010000969.1 GCA_019747685.1 Gemmataceae bacterium | reverse complement strand
GCCGAGCCGGGGCGATACCCCGGCCGGCCACCGCCCGGCCGCCCCGGCCAGGGCGTCGGCCACCGCCCGCCGGGCCGCGTCCCACCCGACGCTATCGTCAAAGATCACGCTGATCGAACAGAAGCCCACGTCACTGGACGAGCGGACGGCCCGGACCCCGGCTCGCCCCTTCAACTCCAGCGACAGCGGGTAGGTGATCTGGTCCTCGATCTCGCGGGGGCCGTGGCCGGGCCATTCCGCGTAGACGAGTTGCTGGTTCTCGGACAGGTCGGGGACGGCGTCGACCGGGGTGCGGACGGCGGCGACGGCCCCCCAGACCGCGAGCAGCCCGGCGGCCGCGACGACCAGCCACCGCCGGCGGACCGAGAACGTGATGACGCGGTCGATCATGATGGGGAGCACAGGCCGGGAGGCCTGTGCCACCAAAGAACGGTTCCGGTGGCACAGGCCTCCCGGCCTGTGCGGTCCCCTACTGCGGCAGGTCCCGCAAGTACTCGGCCGGCTTCGCCCGCACCGCCTTCTCGCACCCCTTGCAGCAGATGAACACCACCCGGCCGTCCACCACCAGCTTGACCGGCCCGCCCATCGAGTCGAGCGGCTCCTTCGTCACCGGGCAGACCTTCTGCCGGGCGGCCAGCCGTGCGTCTTCCGCGTCGGGCGACGCCGGGGCCGACGGCACCGGCGGGGTCGGCGCCTTCGCCCCGGCCCCGAAGTAGGTCGCCGCCAGGGCCGGGTTCAGCCGGGTCTCGGCGTCGAGCAGGACCGCCCCGGCGGTCGCCACCCGCTGCCCCGGCTCGACCCCGGCCCGGACCGGGTAGAAGTCGCCGCACCGCCGGCCGACGACGACCTCGGTGGCGTCGAACGTCCCCGGCATCGTCTCGACGTACACCACCCGGCGGGTGCCGGTGTCGATGACGGCCGGCTCCGGGACGCACAGGGTCAGCCCGGCCCGGGCGGCGGCCTGCCGGGCGGCCGCGTCGAGCAGTACCCCGGCTGTTCGGCTCGGGGCGACGGTCAGGGCCAGGGCGTCCCGCCACCGTTCTTGCTCCAGCCGGCGGAACGCGGGCAGGGCGGCCGCCGGGGTACGGAAGGTGGCGGCCGCATAGGCGCCCGGCCGGAGGTCGCCGCGGGGGTCGTCGACCCGGACCCGCACCCGCGTGCTCGGCCCCGGGACGACCTCCAGCACCCGCCCGACGAAGGACTCGCCGGGGCAGGCGTCGCACGCGACCGCCCCTTCCTGTCCAGGCGACACGAGGGCCGCGTCCCGGTCGAACACGTCGCCGACGAGGAGGAAGCCCGGGGCGGCCGCCGACCCCTTCGGGTCGGCCTCCAGCCGGCCGGCGACCACCGCCTCGTACTCCAATCGCCGGTACTCGACCGGGGCCGTCCGCAGGCCGGCCAGTTGCACCCGGTACGGCGACAGTTGCACCCGGGCCAGCGCCCCGTCCGGCAGCGGGGTCATGTCGGCCTTCTGCCGGCGGACCAGCCCCATGAAGCAGACCGGGCACTTGGCCGGCCACGCCGACACGACGCCCGGGCACATCGGGCACCAGTACTCGGTGTCGGACGAGATCGACCCGGCGGCCGGGTCCGGGCGGGTCAGCTTGCCCCAGTACGCTCGGGCGAACGGCCAGACGGCGATCAGCCCGAGCAGCCCGCAGACCAGGACCAGGAACCGCGACCGGGCCAGGACGACGGCGACCGCCCCGAAGAGGACGCGGGCGGGGGAGCGGCGGGGAGGTGGGGCGGGTGTGGGGTGGGCCATGAGCGTTCCGGGCGAGCGGGGGCGTCGGCCACGGCTTGTACCCTCTCCCCTTGAGGGAGAGGGTGGGCGGCGAGCGCCAGCGAGCCGACCGGGTGAGGGGAAGGCGTTGGGTCTCGTTCCCCTCACCCGGCCTCCGTCCCCTGGCGGGGCCGTCGGCCACCCTCTCCCTCAAGGGGAGAGGGGAAGACCCGGCCCACACACCGGCTCATTCGTTCGCTTCGGCCACCTCACCGTTTCGCCGGCTTGGCCGCCTTGCCGTCGGCCGGCACCGGGTGTTCCCAGCGGGTGATCATCAGGTAGTCGTCGTACCGCCAGACCCAGACCGGGTCGATGCCGACTACGACGTACCGCTCGCGGACCTCGGCCGGCGGGTTGCCGAGCTTGAGCTGCACGGCGAAGCACCGCGGGGCGTCGGCCGGGGTCGGGCCGAGGATCGTGTACCCGGAGAGCGTCCGGCCCTTCGACCGCAGCTCGTCGGCCACCTGGACGGGCGGCCGGGTCCCGGGGACGGGGTCGGCGGTGCTGCCGGCGGCCCAGGCCCGGAGGTAGGCGTCGAGGGCGGCCCGGGCCGCCTCCTCCGGCGGGACGAAGTCCTCGGCCCGCGGGTTCCGGTCGCACCCGGCCGCCGCGAGCAGGACGAGCGCCGCCCAGGCGAGCGGGGGGCGTGAGCCCCCCGGCGTGCCCGCCCTCTCCCCTTGAGGGAGAGGGTGAAGACGGGACCTCATGCCCCCCGCTCGCCCGAACCGCGGTCACTTCCCGGCCCCGGACAGCTTGCGGAACTCCTCGTCCCGGTAGACCCACAGCGGGTCGATCCCGAGGACCATGTACTTCACCTCCTGGGTCCCCTTGTCGGTGGTCAGCCGGACGGCGAACGTCCGGGCCGTGCCCTCGGCCGGCTCCTCCCGCAGGACCTCGTACTCCTTCAGCTTCTGCCCGGCCCCCCACCGGCCGTCCAGCACCTCGACCGCGGGCGTTGTCCCGGGGACCGCGCCCGGCGGGTTGCCGGCCTGCCAGTGGGCCAGGGCCGCGTCCAGGGCCTTGCGGGCGTTGTCGGCCGGCGGGGTGAAGTCCTCCACCCGCCCGCCGCGGGAGCACCCGGCCAGGACGGCGGCGAGGGCGAGTCCGAAAAGTGTTCGCATGGTGTCGAGGTTTCGGCGGGCGGGGGCAAGAACCGAACGGGCGGACGAGCCGGGT
>JAIEQN010000158.1 GCA_019747685.1 Gemmataceae bacterium | reverse complement strand
CGAAGGTCGTCTGGGTCCGGCTCGGCAACTGCTCGACGGCCGCCGTCGCGGCCCTGCTCCGGTCCCGACTCGCCGATCTCCTTGCCTTCGACGCCGACCCGGCCGCCGGGCTGATCGAGGTGGCGTAACCGCCCGGCGATGCCCGCCAACCGAGCGGCCCGGGGGATCGCCCCGGGCCGCTCGCGTTCACGACGGCCGTCACTTCTTCTTCAGCTCGCCGTAGTCGATGACCGTCCTGCCGGGGACGACCAGGACCTTGAACTTCAGCCGGTGGGTCCGGCTCTCGAACCGGATGTCGACGCGGGCGTCGAGCCCGCCGGCCTCGTACACCCGGTCCGACCAGCCCGGGGCCGGTTCGACCCCCAAGAGGGTGGTCAGCACCCCCGGCCCGGTGTCCAGGTCGTAGTCGTATCGCACGTACACCGCCCCGCCGGCGTTCGGGTCGTGCCGGAACACCGAGTACCCCGGGCCGGAATCGATCAGCTCGTCCGCCCGGGCCGTTCCGCCGCCCGCCGCCAACCCGACCGCCACCAACACCGCCGCCACCAGCGTCCGCATCGCCGCGTCCCCGCGTTCCCGAGTTCCGGAATCGTTCCCGGAAGGGGGAGCGGGTTCGGGCGGCCCGGTCCGCCACGGACCCGCCGGCCGGGCGACCGGGGCCGGCGGGCCGCTACACCAGTTCCCGGATCGGGTCGGGGTCGTCGAGGATCGGGACCGGCCGGCCGGTGTGGTCCTTGAACGTCTGGTTGGCGTCGATCCCGAGCTGGTGGTAGACCGTCGCCAGGAGGGCTGCCGGCTTCAGCGGCCGCTCGACCGGGTGCTCGGCCTTCCCGTTCGTCCGCCCGACCACCACCCCCGGCCTGATCCCGCCCCCGGCCACCAGCGCCGAGATCGCGTTCCCCCAGTGGTCCCGGCCGGGGGTCGGGTGGTCCGGCAGCCCGGTGTTGATCCGCGGGGTCCGCCCGAACTCGCCCATCACCACCACCAGCACCCGGTCCAACAAGCCCCGGTCGGCCAGGTCGTCCACCAGGGCCGACACCGCCCGGTCCACCACCGGCACCTTCCCGCCGTGCCCCGTCACCAGGTAGGCGTGGTCGTCCCAGTGCGGCATGTCCACCGTCACGAACGTCACCCCGGCCTCGACCAGCCGCCGGGCCATCAGCGTGTACCGGCCCCACGGCGACTGGCCGTACCGGTCGGCCGCCTTCGGGTCCTCCCGGTCGATGTCGAACGCCTCCCGGGCCGCCGCCCCGAGGACGATGTCGGCCGCCTGCTGCTGGAACCGGTCCATCGTGTCCATCACCCCGGACCGGTCGAGGTCCCGGCGGACGGTGTCGAGCTGCCGGAGCAAGGGCGCCCGGTCGGCCACGACCGACCCGGCCCCGGGGTTCAGCCCGGCCAGCCACTTCGGCGAGCGGATGCGGGTGGCGTCGTCGGCCCCCAGGTACTTGTGGTCCCGGTCCACGTCGAACGGGTTGTACGCCCCGCCGAGGTACGCCGAGCCCATGTACCCGGGGAACAGGTAGATCGTCTCGGCCGACGGCAGCCCGACGTAGGCCGGCAGGGTCGGGTTGTTCGGCCCCTTCACCCGGGCGACGTAGGAGCCCACGGACGGGTACTTCTGGGCCTGGTTGGCGGCGTTGCTGCCGAACCGGCCGGTGGTCATCCAGTGGGCGGCGGCGAAGTGGTCGCCGTTGTCGTGGTGGAGCGACCGGACCAGGGAGACCTTGTCCAGCCGCTTCGCGGTTTCGGGCATCAGGGCACTGAGGTGGACGCCGGGGATGCGGGTCTGGGCGACCCCGAACGGGCCGCGGTACTCGGCCGGGGCGTCCGGCTTGGGGTCAAACGTCTCCAGTTGGCTCGGGCCGCCGTCGAGCCACAGGAGGATGACCGCCTTGTCCGGGGTGGGGGCCTGGGCCTTGGCCCGGAGGTGGTCGGCCAGCCCCAGCCCGGTCAGCCCGAGGAACCCGGCCTTCAGGGCGGCCCGGCGGGTCTGGCCCGGACAATCGCGGGACCCGGTCCCGGTGCGGAGGGCGAGCATGGGGAGGTGCCTTCGGGGTGGGAGGCGGACGCCGGCAGACCCGAAGTATACCCCGTCCCGAGGCCGATGTGCAACGAAAGACCCGGACCGGACGAACCAGATTCTTCGACGGGTGTCAGGGGCCGGGGTCGAGGGCGTTGGCGGCCAGCTCGACCCGCTCCCGGTGGCCGTCGAACGTCGCCGTGAAGAACTGGAGGAACCCGGCGTGCCCGAGCAACGCCCGCTTCAACGGTGCCGCGGTGAACCCGACCCGGGCCGGCCACTCCCGGAACTCGTTCCCGTCGGTCAGCCGGAGCCGGACCTCGGCGTACCGGATCGGGAACCCGACCGCCCCCACCCCGGACGCGGCCCCGGTCGGGGCGGCGGACAGGTCGAGCCCGACCCTCGCGGCCACATCCTCGCGGAAGATCGTGTCGTCCGCCCCGGTGTCCAGCAGGGCCGGGCCGGCCCAGTCGCCGGCCGGGCCGATGACGGTGACGGTGAACACCGGCCGCGGGCGGCCCGGCCGCCCGCGGAGCGTCCAGACCGGGCCGGGGCCGCGGAAGACCTGGTAAGGGAAGACGAGGGCCATCAGAGGTAGGTCGCCCCGGGTTCGTCGACGTAGTCGAACACGACCCGCGACGTGTTGACCCCGGCCCGGTCGAGGAGTTGGTACAGTTCGCCGGGGGTCTCGGCCCCGGCCAGGATGGTCGTCCCGTCCCAGCTCCAGGCGACGTGCTGGCCGGCCCACCGCTCCAACTCGTCGTCGGTCATCTCGCGGCGGGGGGCCGGGAACGGGAACGGCGGGCCGGACGGCCGCTCGGTGGCGGCCGGCGGAGTCACCACCGGCGGGCGGTCGGCGGGGGTGGTCGGTTGCGGCGTCATCGGCGGTCCTCCGGGGGCACCGCGATTGTACCACCGGCCGGCCGGCGGCGGCCC
>JAIEQN010000271.1 GCA_019747685.1 Gemmataceae bacterium | reverse complement strand
CGCTCGTCGGCCGCCCGCCGCAGCTCGGCCACCGCCGCCGCCACCTCGTCCGCCGACGCCGGCCGGTCGGCCGGCTCGGCCGCCAGGCACCGCTTGCACAGGGCCACGACATCCGGGTCGGCCCCGCAGACGCCCAGCCGGGCGAACGCTTCCTCCGTCTTCCCGCCGGCGGCGTTCTGCCGCTCCTCCTCGCGGTCCGCCCCGCCGAACGGCGGTCGGCCGGTCAGCAGGGTACACAGGATGGCCCCCAGCCCGAACACGTCCGACCGCGGGCCGGCCTCGTCCAGCCGGCCGCCCGCCTGCTCGGGCGGCATGTACGCCGGGGTGCCGATGACGCTCCCGGCCTCGGTCCGGTCGCTCGATTGCGGAATGCGGAATGCGGAATGCGGATTGGAAGACGGATGCGGGTACTCCGGTCGCTCACGCTCCCGGCTCGCCAGCCCGGTGGCGCCGTCGTCGGTTAACTCCGGGCGCTGGCGCTCTCGGCTCGCCAGCTCCTTGGCGAGTCCCCAGTCCATGACCTGCACTTCGCCGAAGCTCCCGACCATGACGTTGGCCGGCTTCAGGTCGCGGTGGATGACGCCCCGGCTGTGGGCGTAGGCGACCGCCTGGCAGATCGACTCGAAGACGGCGAGGTGGTCGACCGGGGGGGCGTCCCGGAGGAGGTCGGCCAGGGTCCGGCCGTCGATCAGCTTCAGGGCCAGGAACGGCCGGCCGTCGGGTAGCGTGCCGGTCTGGTACACCGGCGGGATGCTGGGGTGCTGGAGCCGGGCGGTGACCCGGGCCTCGGCCAGGAACCGGCGGGCGGCCGACGAGCCCGGGCCGTCCCCGCCCGGCGGCAGCTTGAGGGCCACCTCCCGGCCGAGGGCGGGGTCCCAGGCCCGGTAGACCTGGCCCATGCCGCCGTCGGCGACCGGGCCGAGGACCTCGAACTCGCCGACCCGGTCGCCCGGGGCGAGCGGCCGCGGCGGCGGGGTGAAGGCCGCCCGGGCCAGGGCCTCGAACGCGGCGTGGTCCCGGACCCGGCCGGCCAGGTGCGGGTACTGGGCGGCGTACTCCGCGACCACCCCGGCCGGGTCGGCGGCCCCGTCCAGGGCCAGCTCCAGCCGGGTCTCGACCTCCTCCCAGGTGGCGGCCCGGGTCATGCCACGGCCTCCCCGGGGTCGAGGCCGCACAGCTCCCGCAGCCGCTTCTTGGCCCGGCTGCACCGGGTGGCGGCGTTCTCCGGGCTGATCCCGAGCCGCCGGGCGATCTCCCGGTGCGGCAGCCCCTGCTCGTACTTCAGCCGCAGGATGTCCCGGTCGATCGGGTCGAGCCGGTCCAGGGCTTGCCGCATCCGGGCGAGGAGTTCGTTCCGGGCGGCGGCCTCGGGCGGCGGGGTCTTGGCGGCCACCAGCCCGGCGGCCAGCAGCCGGGACGACCGGTCCGGCCAGGCCACCTCCCGGTTGGCCCGCCGGCCGGCCTCGCTGGCCACGTCCCGGGCGATCCCGTGCAGCCAGGCGGCGACCGAGCAGGCCCGGCCGGCTTGGAACTCGGCCCACCGGCGGAGGGCCCGGACCAGGACCTCGCCGAGCAGGTGGTCGGTGTCCTTGCGGAAGGCCGGGCCGGGGAACGCCCGGCCGTCGAGGAAGGCGGACAGCCGGCCCTCGTGCTGCCGCCAGTGGGCGACGAAGTCGGCCGGCCAGGCGGCCGGGCGGTCGGCCGCCGGCCGGCCGGGGAGGGTGGTGGACGGGCGCATGGCGGCCCCCGCGGGGTGGTGCCCGGGTTCTAACCGATGCGGCCGGCCCCGATCTTACACCCCCCGGGCGGGGAAAAAATGACCGACCGGCCGCCGGTCACGGGCTCCCGGCGGACGGGATGCGGTAGCAGAACAGGGTGGCGGCCCCCGGCCCGGCCGACCCCTTCGGCCGGACCTCGGCCGGGATGTACAGCCGGTCGCCGGCCACCCGGATGCCGCCGGTGGCCACCACCTCCGACCCCTCCGGGGCCAGGTTGATGTCCCACTTCAGGTTCCCGTCCGGGGTGACGGACACCACCCGGCCCGGGACGGTGACGGCCAGGATGCCCTCGCGGAAGGCGACCGGCCCGGCCGCCACCGGCCCGCCCAGCGGCTCCTTCCACCGGTCCTGCCCGCCCTCCCAGATCATGTACAGGTGGCCGTCCCGGGACCCGAAGGTGGTGTTCGGGCCGCGGGGGAACGGCCGGCCGGACACGCCACCGCCGGCCGGGTAGGTCCACTTCGGCTCGCCGGTGGCGGCGTCGTAGCAGCCCAGGGCCCCGGCCGGCGGGCCGGTCGGCGACCCCTCGCTCGGCCGGCCGGTCCCCAGCCCGACGTACACCTGGGGGCCGCCGGCCGCCGCGTGCCAGGCCGGCATCGGGGCCGGCTTCCGCCAGACCGGGCTGCCGGTCGCCGCGTCCAGGCAGACGACCGCCCCGTCCTGGCCGCCCTTGGCCGTCCCGCCGGCGAACAGCTTCCCGCCGGCTGCCGCCGGGGTCGCCCCGACGTGCAGGTCCCGATACCGCCACCGGACCTCGCCGGAGGCCGGGTCGACCGCGACCACCCCGTCGTCCCCGGCCGGGAAGGCGACCAGTTCCTTACCGAGCGCGACGGCCCCGCCCTCGACCGGGCCGGCGACCTCGACCGTCCAGGCCTGCTCGCCGGAGGACGGGTCGAGGCCCGAACACCGGCCGGCCGTCCCGGGATGCAGCCCCTCGCCGACGACCAGCCGGCCGCCGGCCATGAGCGGGGCGGCGGCCGACGGGAGCATGGCCCCGCCGCGGTCGAACGTCCAGGCCGGCTTGCCGGTGTCCGGGTCGAGGGCGTAGACGGCCCCGGCCGGGGCCGGCCTGTCGGTGTGGACGGCGGCCAGGTAGACGGCGTCGCCGGTGACCAGCGGGGCGGCGACGGCGGCCCCGGGGCGGTCGGCCTTGAACGTCCAGAGCGG
>JAIEQN010000953.1 GCA_019747685.1 Gemmataceae bacterium | reverse complement strand
GAGTCGAACCCCCAAGGCTCATCGCTCGGTCGTTTTCGAAACGGCTGCCGTCGCCAATCGGCTTGTCCTTCCGCCGGACGGACACCGCCGGCCGGCGGCGGGTTCGGGGACCGTTCACCCGGGGTTTCACCCCGGGCTATGTTGTGGCAGGCTTTCAGCCTGCGGGGTCGGTAGTTTACCAGCCCGAAGGGCCGGCCCGTCATAGCCCGGGGTGAAACCCCGGGTCCCGAACCCGCCCGGTCTACTTCGGCCCGAAGCAGAACAGGTGGCGGTCGCCGCGGACGTACAGCCGGCCGTCGGCGACCGCCGGGGACGCCGACACCGGCTCCCCGATCTCCCCCCTCCGGACCGTCCCGAGTTCCGGCCCGGCCTCCCAGACGAACCACCGGCCGGTCTCGGTCACCGCGAACACCTCCCCGCCCACCAGGATCGGCGACGCCGTCACCTCCTGCTGGGCGACCGCCGCCTCCCACACCTCCGCCCCGGTCCGGGCGTCCACGCACGACCGCCGGCCCTTGTCGGTGATCCAGTACACCCGGCCGTCCTTGGCCAGCAGGCACGGGACGTAGGGCGTCGGCTTGTTCCGCAGCTCCCACGCCTTGGCCGGCTTTGGGCCGTCCGGGTCGACGGCCATTAGGTACCGGGCGCCGCCGCCGTCGCCGAACGCGCAGACCACCCGGCCGCCGGCGTACACCGGGCCGCCGACGACCCGCAGCGGCATCTCCCCGGACGCCCAGGCCGGCAGGTACTCCCACACGACCTTGCCGGTCGCCGGGTCGTAGGCGGTGATGGCCGTCGTGGTGCCGACCAGCAGCTCGGCCGGCTTGCCCGGGCGTTCCAGGAGGGACGGGGTCGAGTAGCTGGCCCGGTTGGCCGGCCGCGGGACGGCCCACCGCGGCTCGCCGGTCTTGGCGTCGAACGCCTTGAGCACGGCCGACCCGTCCTGGTCGACGTTGACGAACACCGTCCCGTTGTAGACCGCCGGCGAGTGCCCCGGCCCGTGCTGGCTGGTGAACGTCCCCAGCCCCTGCGACCACAGGTCCTTCCCGTCGGCGGTGAAGGCGTGCAGGGCGACGGCCTCGCCGTCCCAGGCGACCACGAACACCCGGCCGTCGGCGACCGCCGGGGTGCCCGACGCCAGGGTGTTCCGGTCGTGGGTGTGGGCCACCTTGCCCGGCAGCTCCCGGGTCCACAGCGTCTTGCCGGTGGCCGCGTCCAGGCACAGGACCAGCCGACTGGTTTTCTCGGCCGACTGGACGAACAGCTTGCCGCCGGCGACGACCGGCGAGCTGACGCCCCGGCCGGGGATGGCCGCCTTCCAGAGCGGCTTGGCCGGGTCGATCGGGGGCAGCACCCCGTCGGCCACCCCGGTCCCGTTCGGCCCGCGGAACCGGGGCCAGTCGGCCGCGGGGGAGAGTGCGGGTGTGAGTGCGAGTGTAAGGACGGACAGAGCGGCGCGCATCGGCGGGTCCCGGGTGGCAGCGGCGGGCACCCGGGAATTATCGCAACCCGGCCGGCGGATGCAACGAGCCGGTCAGGTAGAAGCTGTTTCGGATCCCCGGAGCGGGGGGCGTGAGCCCCCCGAGTGCTGACGGACTCGGGGGGCTCACTCCCCCGCTCCGGGTTTCGCAACCGCCTCTAGCCTAATTGTGTATTCCGGCCCGAGGGGCCGGTCCCGTCAGCCCAGGTCGAAGGCCGGGGTTCGTTTCGCCCGCCGATCCCGGTTGCCGTTACCGCCTTGTCACCCGGGGGTTGGCGGCGTACTTCCTTTCCGGGAGACCGGTCCACGCACCCGCCCCCCCACCGGGAGCCAGAAAGGGACGCCGATGCCTCTGCCCCGACCCGCCCGCCTGCTCGCCCTGGCGGCCGCCTTCCTCGCCGCCGTCGCCCTGACGGCCGGCCCGGCCCGGACCCAGGAGAAGAAGGACGACCCGAAGCCGGCCAAGGACGAGCCGAAGAAGGACGACGGCAAGAAGAAGGACGAGGCCAAGAAGGAGGCGGCCAAGAAGGTCCAGTCGAAGCTCAAGATCACCGTCCCGGAGGAGAACGCCGAGCTGACCATCAAGGGGACCCGGGAGGAGAAGACCAAGCCGACCGGGGCGACCCGGGAGTTCGTCACCCCGGACATCGACCCGGGCAAGGAGTACGAGTACGACTTCGTGGTGGTCTGGCGGCCGAACAACTACACCAAGCTGACCCGCAAGAAGACGGTCACCTTCAAGGCCGGGGACGAGGTGGCGGTGGACCTGACCAAGGCCGACCCGAAGGTCCCGGACGAGGCCGTCGTCCGGTGGGTCCCGACCCCGGACGACATCGTCGCCAAGATGGTCGAGATGGCCAAGGTGACGAAGGACGACGTGGTGTACGAGCCGGGGCCGGGGGACGGGAAGGTGCTGATCGCGGCGGTCAAGGCCGGGGCCAAGAAGGCGGTCGGGATCGAGATCGACCCGGAGAAGGTGAAGGAGGCCAAGGGGAAGGTGAAGGAGGCCGGGCTGGACGACAAGATCACCATCGTCGAGGGGGACGCCCTGAAGGACCGGGACTACTCGGAGGCGTCGGTGGTGTTCCTGTACATGGGCAACGAGTTCCTGGCCCTGCTCCAGCCGGTCCTCCAGAAGCAGCTCAAGCCCGGCACCCGGATCGTCTCCCACCGGTTCGTCTTCGGCAAGGACTGGCCCCCGGACCAGACGGTCGAGGTGAAGGGCGAGGACGGGGACGACTACAAGCTGCACATCTGGACCGTCGGCAAGAAGGGCGAGAAGAAGGCCGACGCCAAGAAGGACGAGGACAAGAAGGACGACAAGAAGGAGGAGACGAAGAAGGACAAGCCGTAACCCGGCGGGCCTCCACGGACCAGGGGCTCGCGCCCCTGGCTACGCGCTCCCCGCCCCCTCCGGGGGCTCGGAACTCCTGAGCCCCCGGAGGGGGCGGG
>JAIEQN010000447.1 GCA_019747685.1 Gemmataceae bacterium | reverse complement strand
CCGGTTCGCCAACACCCTGTTCGAGCCGCTCTGGAACTACCAGTACATCGACCACGTGCAGATCACCGTGGCCGAGAAGGTGACGGTCGGCAAGCGGGGCGGGTACTACGACACGTCCGGCGTCCTCCGGGACATGATCCAGAACCACCTCCTGAATGTGTTGACGATGGTGGCGATGGACGACCCGGCCAAGTACTCGGCCGACAACCTGCGGAACGAGAAGCTGAAGGTGCTCAACGCCGTCTCGGTCCCCGACCCGGCGAAGGCCGTGGCGGTCGGCCAGTACGTCGGCTACCACGCCGAGCCGGGGGTGCCGAAGGACAGCCGGACCCCGACCTATGCGGCCGTCCGGCTGGAGGTCGAGAACCGCCGCTGGCGGGGGGTGCCGTTCTACCTGCGGAGCGGCAAGGGGCTGACCGCCCGGTACAGCGAGGTGGTGATCCAGTTCCGGTGCCCGTCGCACCTGATGTTCCCGCTCCTGCCGGGGCAGAGCCTCCAGTGCAACCGGCTGACCATCAACCTCCAGCCGAACGAGGGCATCCGGCTGAACTTCCAGACGAAGGAGCCGGACGTGGACGGGGTGCGGCTGCGGCCGATGGACCTAGCGTTCGACTACAAGGGGGCGTACCACGAGAAGGCCCTGCCGGAGGCCTACGAGCGGCTGCTCTTGGACGCCATGCAGGGGGACGCGGCCCTGTTCATGCGGAGCGACGAGATCGAGCGGGCGTGGGAGATCATGGACCCGATCATCGCGGCGGCCGGGACGCCGGAGGAGTACGCCGTCGGGTCGAACGGCCCGGCCTGCGCGGACAAGTTGCTCGCCGCCGAGGGGAAGGCCTGGCAGCAACCGGGGTAGCGGAGGGGCACGATGGCCCGGGTGAAGGCGACGTTTTACCTGCCGATTGCGGACAACGACGGCCGCGACCTGGAACCCGGGCACGAGGTCGTCCGGCAGGGCGTTTTCGCCATGTGCGATGGCTGGACCTACCCCGGGGACGTGAACGGAGCGTTCCGGATGGCCGACGGGTCGCCGTCGTTCGATCGGAGCGCAGAGTACATCGTCGTCCTGGACGAGTCGCAGGTCGGGGAACTGGTGGAGTTGCTTCGGGCGTTCAAATCCTTCACACTACAGGAGGCGATCGACCTCGGGATCCAGCGCGGGGTCGAGTTCCTGTTCGTCTGACCCGGAGGACGGTCGTGATGAGTCGTGCCGAGGCGGAGGCGGCCATCCGCCACCTGTTGGCGACCGAGACCGACCCGGTCCGGTTCAGCAACTGGCTGTTCCGCCCCCCGCCCTTCGGGCTGTTCAGCAAGTTATGGTCCACCCAGGAGGAGAAGCAGGCGCTGATCGCCTCCCCGCTGTTCCAGGAGGCCAACCGCCGGCTGTCCGAGCTGCAACGGCAGGACGTGGCCCGTTCCCGGTCGCCGGCGCAACCGGTTGTGCCGGCTTCCCAGCCACCCCGGGCCGAAGTACCGGCCCCGGCCGAAGCCAAGCCGTAACCCGACCGGGCTGCCGTCGTGCATATCCTCGCCCTCGATGTCGGCACGTCGTCAGTCAAGGCGGCGGTGCTCGACCAAGCCACCGGCGACCCGGTCGGCCACCCGGCCAAGGCCCCGTACTCCCTCGACTACCCGACCCACGACGCCGCCGAGGTCCCGGCCGAGCGGGTCCGGGAGGCCGTCGAGAATGCCGCGACAGAAGCGGTGGCAGCTGCGAAGGGCGCGACCGTCGATGGCGTCGGGATATCCTGCCTGACCCCCGCCCTCGTCCTGCTCGGCGACGGCGACCAAGTTTTGTCGCCCGTCTGGACCCACCTCGACCGGCGGAGCCGGCCGGTCGCCCGCGAGACCTGGGCCGGGTTCGGCCAGGCGTTCCTGAACGAGGTCGGGACCCGGCCGCTGCCCGGGGGCATCTCGGCCGTCGGCTTCGCCCAACAGGTCCGCGATGACCCCGGCCTCAAGGGCCGGGTCCGCCGCTACCTCCACCTCAACGGCTGGCTCGGCCTGCGGCTGACCGGGACGGCCGCGTTTGACCCGGCCAACGCCAGCTTCAGCGGGCTGTACGGGACGTGTACCGACCACCAATGGTCTGCCTGGTGGTGCGGCTACTTCGGCGTCGACCCGGCGTGGCTGCCGCCGGTGGTCGACGGCCGGGCCGTCCTCGGCGGGCTGCGGGACGAGGTGGCGTCGGCGTGGGGCCTCAAGCCGGGCACCCCGGTGAAGGTCGGGACGGCCGACACGTCGAGCGCCATGCTGGCCGCCCGGGTCTGCCCGGGTGACCTGCTCCACAGCGTCGGCACCACGCAAGTCCTCGCCGTCGTCACCGACAAGCCGGCCCCGGACCCCCGCCGGCTGACCCGGTTGTTCGGGGTCGGGGACAAGTATGCCGTGGTGACCCACAACCCGGTCGGCGGGGCGGCCCTGGAGTGGATGCACAAGCTCTGCTTCCACGACCAGTCGGCCGACGAGTACTACGGGAGGACGGTATTCGCCTGCGACGGCCGGAAGACGGACGTGACCCTCGACCCGCCGTACCTCGGCGGGGACCGGCTGGAGATCGAGCCCCGGCTGGCCCACTTCACCCACCTGTCGGCCGACGACACCCGGGAAGACCTGCTCTACGCAGTGCTGGAGGCGATGCGGCGGGGCCACCGGGCGGCCCTGGCCGGGCTGGGCGTCGATCCGACGACCATCCGGCGGGTGGTCCTGACCGGCGGCGGGGCCGAGGTCGTCCGGAAGGTGCTGCCGGAGTACCAGAACGCCGACATCCACCTGATCGACGGGGCGTCGCTCCGGGGTGTGGCCCGGCTGTGGGACCCTGGCTGACCTCTTGTTGGGTGGCCGGGGGGTACTCGGGCTTGGGGGCCGTGTCCGACGCCCGAGGAGCGAAGAGGCTGGGGCAGGCAACCCGGGTGATGGG
>JAIEQN010000385.1 GCA_019747685.1 Gemmataceae bacterium | reverse complement strand
CTGACGGCGGCCGCCGGCCGCCGCCCGCCGACCCCGCTCGGCCCGCCGGTCCTCCCCGGGTACGACGACCTGGCCGAGATCGGCCGGGGCGGCGGCGGGGTGGTCTACCGGGCGAAGGAAGCCCGCACCGGGCGGACGGTGGCGGTCAAGGTGTTCCGGGGCGGGGCGCTAGCCAGCCCGGCGGAGCGGGAGCGGTTCCGGGCCGAGGCCCAACTGGCCGCCCACCTGCGGCACCCCCACGTCGTCACCGTGTACGCCGTCGGCGGGCCGGACGACCTGCCGTTCTACGCGATGGAGTACCTGCCCGGCGGGTCGCTGGCGGCCCGGCTGGACGGCACCCCGGCCGACCCGAAGGCCGCCGCGGAGTTGGTCCGGGCGGTCGCCGCCGGGGTCGAGTACGCCCACTTCCGGAAACTGGTCCACCGCGACCTGAAGCCCGGCAACGTCCTGCTCGACGACGGCCCCGGGCCGTTCGGCACCCCGAAGGTGTCGGACTTCGGGACGGCCCGGCTGCTGGCCCCGGCCGCCTCGCCTACCCCGACCCAGGCGGTCATCGGCACCCCGAGCTACATGGCCCCGGAGCAGGCCGCCGGGCGGAGCCGGGAGGTCGGGCCGGCGGCCGACGTGTACGCCCTCGGGGCGATCCTCTACGAGCTATTGACCGGCCGCCCGCCGTTCCGCGGCGAAACCGTCCTGGAAACCCTGCAACAGGTGCAGAGCCGGGACCCGGTCCCGCCCCGTCAGCTCCGGCCCGGGCTGCCCCGGGACCTGGAGACCGTCTGCCTGAAGTGCCTGGAAAAGGACCCCCGCCGGCGGTACGCCACGGCGAGGGAGCTGGCCGACGACCTGGACCGGTTCCTCGGCGGCCGGCCGGTCGTCGCCCGTCCGGTCGGGCCGGTCGGCCGGGCCCACCGGGCGGCCAGGCGGAACCCGGCGGTCGCCGCCTCGCTCCTGCTGACCGCCGCCGTCCTGGTCGGGTCGCTGGCCGCGACGACGGTGTTGTGGCGGCGGGCCGAAGACCGTGAGGAGCAGGGGTGGGAGGCGTTCCAACTGTTCGCCGTCGCCGCCCACCGGCTGCTGGCCACACCCGACCTAACCGAGCGGGAGTGGCGGAACCTGGACCGGGCCGCCGAACTGGCGCTCGTCAAGTTGGACGAGGCCGGCGGCGACCCGGAGCGGGAGCGGCAGGTGGCGTACGCCGTCGGCCAATTGGCCGACACGGTGGACCGGGCCGGCCGCCGCGAGCGGGGTGAGGAACTGACCCGGCGGGCGGTCGCCGTCCTCGGCCGGCTGGCCGCCGAACACCCGGCCGACCCGAGGTACCGGGCCAACTACGCCGACCTGTGCTTGCAGCACGCCGCGGTGCTGGCCCGGCTAGGCCGGGTCGACGCGTCCCACGAGCGGCGGCGGGAGGCGGTCCGGGTGGCGGTGGGGCTCGTCGATGAAAAGCCGACGAGCGACCACTACCGGACCGTCCTGGCCGAGGCCCGGGCGGTGATGGCGGGCGACCTGATCGACCGGGGGGACACGGCCGGCGCGCTGGAACTGCTGGCGCTGGTCGTCCCGACCCACGTCGCGCTGCTCGACCGGTACCCGGACGACCGCGACCGGTACGCGATGCTCAACGGGGCCTTGGTCCACCAGGCGCGGGCGGTGCTGGCTGCGGGCCGCCCCGTCGAGGAGTACGCGGCCGTGGCCCGGGCGCGGGCCGACCACGGGTGCCGGGCGCTGCTGCGATACCCGGACTACCCGGATCGGGCGCGGCAGTTGCTCGACGGACTCATCCACCCCGTCCACGTCCTCGATCACCTCGGCCGGCGGGAGGCCGCCGACGCCGTCGTCGGCCAGGTCCTGACCACCTGCCGGGAGCTGGTCGGCCGCCGGTCGGACGACTCGGCCGCCGCCCACGAGCTGTCCCGGTGGCTCTTTCTGGACGGCTGGCGGTGGCGGGGGGCGGACCCGGACGGGGCGGACCCGGACGGGGCGCACCCGCTGTTCGCCCGGGCGGCGGCCGAGGCCCGTCGGGCCCACCGGCTGGACCCGACCACCGACCGGGCGGTGTGGCTTGCCCTAGTACTGGCCACCTGCCCGGACCCGAAGGTCCGCGACCCCGCCCGGGCGGTCGAGCTGGCCCGGGGGGCCCCCGGGGCCGACGCCCGGCGGGTCCTGGGGGCGGCACTGTTCGAGATGGGGAAGGCAGCCGCCGCCCGGACCGAGTTGGAGGCGTGGTCGGCCGCGGACCGGGCCGGCCCGACGGACTACCCCGCGGCCTACGCCTACCTGGCGCTGGCCCGCCACCGGACCGGGGCGACGGTCGAGGCCCGGGCGCTGCTCCAGACCGTCGAGGACGCGATCCGGAACGACCCGACGGTCGGCCCGGACGCCCGCGCCGTGTTGGAGCGAGTCCGGGCCGAGATCGGGCCGCCGGCCGGGAAGTAGCGCGCCCGTCGGCCGAACGAGTGGCCGCCCGGCCCGGCAAATCGAGCCGGGGCTTGCGGCTACCTGGAGGTCACGGGTGGACTGACATCCCGACGCGGGTAGCTACCGGCCGCGTGCAACCGCACGTCGAACATTTTTCTGTCCGGTTCCGGGCGGTCGTCGCGTTCAACGGGTAGGCAGGCGTTCGGCACGAGCCGACGAACTCCCTGCCGGGGCGACCCGGTCCGCCCGCCGACCGCGACGCTGGTCCCACGCCCGGCCATGGTTTCGGATCGGTTTTCCGGATTTTCGCTTCACGCCGGTGGGGTCGGGTGGTTTGATGGCCATGGGCGGTCACGCCGGTCCGGCGGCCTCGTCGCCCGGGCCGCGCCGGCCGACCCAGGGGGGAAATGCCATGTCGGGCGAGGTGCTGAGCAGGCCCGGGGGCGGGCGGCCGGGGGCGGCCGCGGCGTTCCGGGCCGGGCTGGTCGCGCT
>JAIEQN010000306.1 GCA_019747685.1 Gemmataceae bacterium | reverse complement strand
CGTCGGGACCAAGACGGCCTGACGAAACAGTAGCGAAGGATCGCCACTTCTTGGTCGAGACAATGGGGTCCACCACACTGACTCCCCCGGTCCGAGTGGGCGACCAGCCCCTCGCCCGGGAGCCGACGGCTGACCGCCATCTCCAGGGCATCGACCACCAGCCGGCTCTCCATCGCCTGGTCCATCGCCCAGCCCACCACCATCCGGCCGAACAGGTCCTCGACCACCGCCAGGTACAGCCACCCCTCGTGCGTCGGGATGTACGTGATGTCCGCGCACCACGACTCGTTCGGACCCGCGGGCTCGAAGTCGCGGGCCAGGAGGTTCTCGGCGACCGGCAGCCGGTGGTTCGAGTCGGTCGTGCGGACGAGCCGCCTCGGCGCCCGGGCCCGGATCCCGTGTTCCCGCATGAGTCCGGCCACCGTGTTCTCCGAGCACTCGTACCCGCGGGCCTTCAGCCCGGCGGTCATCCGCGGGCTGCCGTACCGGTGCTTCACCTCCGCGTGGACCTCCTCGATCGCGCCGACCAACTCCTGCCGCCACTGCTCGGCCGGGCTGTCCGGCCGGGACGCCCAGGCGTAGTAGCCGGAGGCCGACACCTCCAGCCCCTCGCACATCCAGGTGACCGGCCACTCGTCGGCGTTGTCGGCGATGAACCGGTACGTCAGCTCGGGGGTTGGCGAAGTACGCGGCGGCTTTTTTTAGCAGGTCCCGCTCGGCCCGCAGCCGGGCGTTCTCGGCCCGCAGGCGGCGGGGCTCGTCGTCGGCCGGGGTCGGGCCGCCGTGCCCCGGGAAGGCGGCGCCCCGCTCCTCGAACGCCTTCCTCCAGGTGCGGAGGGGGTTTTCCCCGACGTCGAGGCGGCGGGCCACCTCGGCGACGGACAGCTTCTGGTCGGTGATCATCTTGACGGCCTGGAGCTTGAACTCGGCCGTGTCCGTCGAGCGCTCCCGAGGCATCGGCGGGCTCCTTGGTCGGAGTCTACACCGCTAACCTCGTGTCCACGAACCTTGGGGAAGCTCAACTGTCCCGGTCATTTCAGCGAGTACTTGGCCAGGACGAGTAGCACGATCAGCAGGGCCAAGTCGGGCGCATGGTAGGCGAAGCTCAGAATCCCGAGCGTGACGCTGTAGCAAACGAACATCATGACTGGTCTCTCCCGTTGGAGAGGCCCGGTGGTGCGGCGGGCCTGAAGGAAAACCGTTGTCAGTAGTCGTCCGGCAATAGCACGGTCGTCACCGAGCGATCGGCCTCGGTAATCACCCAGAAGGTGACACCGGCTTCCGAGCAGTAGGCCGACAGGAGGCGCTCCCGAACTTCAAGGCGTCGTGGTTCGCGGCCCGGTCGTCCGCGTCCACCTCGCCCCAGTCGCCGGAAGCGTGGCGGCGGAGCGCGGCGGCGATGTCCGGGGGCGACACCGCCGCGAGCGCCGCGGGCGTGGCCACGGTCCGGCCGAGGGGCACGAACGACGGTCCCGAAGGAGTCATGGGGTTCCTCCTCGGGTTACTTCTCGGCCGCGGCCGGGTTCTCGTAAATCCAGACCATCGCCAGGTCGGCGACCTTGCCGACCAGCGGCAGGTCTTCGCGGCCGAAGCTCGACGAGTCCTTCCACTTGTCCGCCTTGTCCTTGTACAGCCGGCTGATCTGCACGTTGTAGCGGGGGCCGTTCTCCGTCTCGTTCAGCCAGACGGCGGCGCGGATGCGGCCGAGGCGGACTTCGTGGACCGGCTTCGCCTTGTCCGCTTGGCCCTTCTTCGGGTCTTGCTTGGTGGTCGTCATCGAACGAATCCTCTGTGGGTGTGGGAACGGTGTTAGGAACAGAACGGGCATCTCCGGGCGACGTGCGCGGGTGCCGGTTCGAGGTGCGGGTCCACCGCGACGGCCGAGGCCGGGGCGTCGTAGTCCCCCGCCAGCACCGACCGGATGAGGTCGAGTGCGTTCTCGTAGCTCCAGAAGGCCAGCGTCAGCGAGGCGACCTGGACGAACCGGCCGCCCGGTCCGGTCGGCCGCTTGACCACCGCGTAGTCGGTGGACCCGTCCTCGGGCAGCGAGTCGTTCAGGAACAGGTAGCCGCCGACGGCGAAGGCCGTGCAGGGCGGCCACGTCCGGCGGGTCACGAGCAAGGCCACGGCCTCGGGCGTCCCCTCCGGGCGGACGCACCACGTCCGGTCGTCGTGGAACATGAGCGTGCCCGCTCTCAGCCCGAGGTCAGGGGGATGCGGGCGAGCCGGCAGAACTGCCGGGTCTCGCTTTCGTCGAGTTGGCGGCAGAAGTACTGCCGACCGTGCGGGGTGTTGGCCGCCCAGAACAGGCGGAGCGGGTCAGAGCCTTCGCCGAAGGCGTAGCCCCCGTCGCCCATCCACCGGGGCGGCAGCACGTCGAGGAAGTAGTCGTAGGTCTCGCCCGCCACTTCACAGACGCGGCCGAACAGGGTCGTCCGGGCGATCATCGCGGACCACCCTTCGGGGTCGGGCCGCGGGACGGGTTCGCCCCGCTTCAGTCGGGCGACGAACTCGCCCAAGTTGGTCGTCGTCGCGGTCATGGCGACGCCTCCGAAAGGAAACGGATTGGGAATGGAAAACCGAAATGCACCACCGGTCTCCGCGTGCGGGACGGATCGCCCGCGGAGTCGGCGTGAACTGCGTCTTCAAGACGGGTGAAGGAAAGAGCGGTGCAGCCGGAGGGACGAGTAGCACACCCGGTCGGTGGAAATCAAACCCGTCGTAGGTGAGGAATCCGAACCGGTGCGACTCCGGCCGGCATCGTGACTTGTCATGGACGAGGAGCGCGACACAGCGGCGGCCACCCTGCCGACAGCCGACCCGGTGCGGGAGGGGCTGGACATTTTGGCCGGGGCGGTCGAGCGGTATCGACCGGTCAAGGTGTTCGCCTTGTTCTCGGGCGGGCACGACTC
>JAIEQN010000571.1 GCA_019747685.1 Gemmataceae bacterium | reverse complement strand
CACCCGCTTTGTGTCGGAGCGGCCCGGCTGCCGCGCGGCAGCCGGGCGTGTCCTTGTCGCCCCCTGTTCCGTCAAAGGGCGTTTCATTGGGTAGAACCGGTCGGTTGTTCGGCCGCCCTACAACGGCAGTCGGGTTTGTCGGCCGGAGCCCCCATCGCACTGGGCGAGCCGGTCTCCCGGCGACCCAGCGCTACGAGCAGGCGTGCTCGCGGCGGGTGGTCAGCCCGCGCCCTTTCCCCGGTCGGTGGCCGGGTCCTCGGGCGCACGCCCGCGATCGATACCGCCGTCAGTCGTGCGTCGTGCGTGGACCGACGGCCGCAGAACCGTGTTCTGCAAGGCGGGGCAGTGTACCCGGATCGGCCGGGGCCGGAAAGTGGGTCGCGATCCGCGTCACAGTCCGCCTCCCGGGCGGCCCGCCTGCGGCGCTGGGCCGGTCCAGGTTCGATTTCTCGCGGCCGGGCTAGGGTTCGGGCCGGCCCCCTCCCCTGAACGGGCTGGCGGCGACCCGCCGGGAGCCGGGCCGGACGGCCCCGAACCGGCGGGGACCGCCCGGCCCCAGTTGAAGTCTAGCCGCACGGCCGTGCAGGCACGCGGAAGCGCTGCCACCCTGTCGCGCGGCTGCGCTGTGGCGTTCCCTCCCGTCCGCGCAGCCGCGCCACCGGTAGCCCGGCTGCGTTACCTCCCGGCCGAACAGGCGGCGAGTGGCGGCGATGGCCTGTTGCGGACCGCCGCGGTTCGGTCCATCCTGCACCCTGGCTACCCGATGCACCCTGGGTGCACGACCCGCCGGAGGAGCATGACCGACTACCTGACCCACTTCGGCCTGGACAAGGCCCCGTTCGCCACCACCCCCGACCCGCGGTTCGCGTTCGCCACCCGCGAGCACCGGCAGGCCCTGGCCAAGATCGCCTACTACACCGAGGAGCGGCGGGGGATGTTCCTCCTGATGGGGGAGGTGGGGACCGGCAAGACGACCATCTCGCAGCTCACCCTGAACCGCTGGCGGTCCGACCCGGGGCGGTTCGTGGCCGCCCACCTCACCGACCCGTCCCCCCGGTCGGCGGCCGCCTTCCTCTGGCTGGTGCTGGCCTCGTTCGGGCTCCCGACTGCCCGCAACCTGCTCGACCTGAAGGCGGCCCTCCGGGCGTTCCTGGTCGACGAGTATAAGGCCGGGCGGATCGTGGTGCTCCTCGTGGACGAGGCCCAGACCATCCACTCGGCCAACCTCGACACCCTCCAGGCGATGGCCAACGAGCAGACCCAGACGGCGAAGCTCCTCCAGGTGGTGCTCCTGGCCCAGCCGAACTTCGAGTTCAAGCTGGCCCAGAAGCCGGCCCTGCGGTCCCGGATCGCCGGCGGCACCACCCTCAACCCGCTGACCCCCGACGAGGCGATCGACCTCCTCCGGCACCGCATGGGGGTGGCCGGCGGGGAGTTCGACCGGGTGTTCCCGGCGGACACCCACAAGCCGCTGTACGACGCCACCAACGGCCTCCCCCGCGACCTGTGCGTGCTGTGCGACGCCGCCATGTTCCACGCCCTGGCGGGCGGCCGCCGGCGGGTCGACGGGGAGGCCCTCGGGCGGGCCCTGGACGACCTGTCGTTCAAGGGCTGGAAGCGGGTGGGGGCGGGCCGATGACCAGGAGGACGCAGAGCTTGCTGTATCCGAGCGACCCGCTCGCATCGCTCCGGGCCCTCCAGGACCTCGACGCCCCGAAGCCGGCCCCCGAGCGGGACCTGGTGACGGACCCGCAGCCCCCGCCACCGCCCCCGTCGGCGGAAAACGAGTCGCTGAGCGATGGCGGCAGCGAGGACGGTCGCGTCACGGGTAGCGCGGGAGGAACCGGGCCGGTAGCGAGGCGCCCGCGGATGACCGACCCGAAACGGGAGAAAGCCGCATCCGACCCGATGGTGGAGGCGGTGCGGCGGCTACTCGCCACCCCGTACGGCGAGACGGGCGGCAGGGGGGCGGTCACGGTGTCGACGGTCAAGATCCCGACCGAGGTGTGGGAGCGGCTGGGGTGGGTGGCCAAACTGTCGGGGCGGACCAAGCAGGACATCATTACCGACGCCCTGAAGCGGTACTTCGAAACCGTGCTCAAAGGTTAGACGCCCATGCCCCGCGCCCTCATCCCCAACTCGACCCAGGTCCCGGACATCATCCTCGACCACTGGATGGGGGAGCTGTCCGGGGCCGAGTTCAAGGTCCTCCTGTACGTCGCCCGCCGGACCTACGGGTTCGGCAAGGACTCCGACGCCATCAGCCTGAACCAGCTCGCCCGCGGCATCCGCCGGCGGGACGGGACGGTACTCGACCGCGGCACCGGGCTGTCCCGCAGCGGGGTGAAGGCGGCGTGCGTGTCGCTCATCGGCCGCGGCCTCCTCGTCCGGAACGCCAATACCGCCCGGGGCAGCCGGGAGCCGGAGGAGAGCACTTACCGGCTGAACCTGTACGCCCCGCTCCCGGGGTCCGGGCCGGACGACACCGACGCGGAGGGGGTAGGCCAGAATCCGGCCTGGGTGGGCCGGGGAAAAGCCTACTCGGGGTTAGGCCAATCGGCGGCCCACCCAGGCCAGGAAGAAGCCCGGGGTAGGCCGGTCGGGGGCCGAGGGGTAGGCCAGAAACCGGCCCCACAAGAGACAGGATCACAAGAGACAGCCCAAGAAACAGCAGCAGCGGGCGGCGGTCAACCGCCGGCGGCGGTGGGCGGTGCTGCTGACGCCGCGCTGGTGGAGGAGCTGGTCCGGAACGGGGTGGGGCGGGGGACCGCCGGGCGGCTCGCGGCCGAGAAGCCGGACGTCTGCCGGCGGTGCCTGGCGTACCTGCCGTCCGCCGCCGTCCGGACCACCCCCGGGGCGTGGCTGGCGGCCGCCATCCGGGACGAGTTCGGCCCGCCCGAGCGGTTCG
>JAIEQN010000372.1 GCA_019747685.1 Gemmataceae bacterium | reverse complement strand
GTCCGGCGGGTGGTCGAGGCCCGGCTGCGGCCGTGCCTGGACGAGCTGCCGCCGGGCGAGCCGGCCACCGACATCACCCCGTTCGCCGAGGAGCAGGTCGTCCGGATCGCGGCCACCGAGCCGACCCTGCGGGACATGCTCCAGCAGCTCCGCCACCTGTTCGACCACGTCGTCTACGGGCCGGACGACTTCGTCCAGGGGCCGGGGGCCCGGGGCCAGGGGTCGGTCCGGACGATGCCGGCGGCCGATGCCGATGCCGGCACCGCGGTGAACCGCATCGCGGGTGTCGAGGACGCCCCGCCCGCCCCCCCCCAGCCGCCGGCGGCCAACCGGGTCGCCGCCCTGCTCGAAGGCCCGCCCGAGGACGCCGCCCCGCCGATCGTCAAGTCGGTCGAGGTCGTCCAGCACCCGGCCGGCCCGCCGCCCGAGCCGGCCGTCCCGGCCGGCCCGGTCCTGTTGCCGCACAAGATGACGCCGATCGGCGGCCCGTTCCCCGGCGACCCGCCGTCCGACCCGGTCTTCTGGGACGGCCACATCCCGCTGGTGCCGATCGACGCCGGGATGCCGCCCAACCCCCACCTGCCGACGGCCCGGGCGTCGGAGGCGGCCCCGGAGGTGCCGCCGTCCACCTTTCCTGCTCCCGGGGCTGAACCGGAACTGGTGGACCGGCCGCGGCTGAGTGCCCCGCCCAAGGGGTCGGCCCCGACCCACACCGCCCTGGTCGAGCTGTGGGACCAGGAGCACCGGGCGGCCCGGCGGAAGCTCGAACCGGACGGCGCCCTGACCGGGGCCACCCGTGAACTCCAGGCCGGCCTCGGGGCCTTCCTGGCTCTCTGCCACGAGCACGGCGTCAAGGTCGGGCCGTGGCGGCTCCAGCACGTCGTCCCCGAGTGGGGGTTCGGCGACCACCCGACCTACGGGGTCGTCACCCTGGCCCATTGGGCGTGCGGGGACGGCCAGCCGTGGAAGGTCGGTGTCGGCCTGTTTCTGGCCCGCGGGGCCGGCAAGCCGAAGGACCTGGAGGTCAAGCTCGGCGTCACCGACGTGCAGCCGGCGGTGGTCGACCACCTGATCCTGCTGCGGCCGGAGGACGACCTGGGGCTGTCCGGCAAGAGCAAGATCCTCTGGCAGGACGCCGAGCGGCGGGGCAAGCACGCCCGGCTGGAGGCGGCCGCCCTGGACGGGTTCGCCCGGCTGTACAGCTTCCCCCGGTGGCTGGCGGCCGTCCGCGAGTCGCTGCCGGAGGGCGCCCCGCTGCCGAACCTGGCCGATGTCATCCAGGAGCAATGCGAAAAGCTTCTGGAACAGGTTTGCATGCCGGTTCAGGGTTGAGTTTCGGGTTTCGAGTCTGAAGTTTCGAGTTCAAGACCGAGGCCCGGGGCCGAACCGATCGGCGGTCCCGGGCCTCAACTTTGAACCCGAAACTCGAAACTCTAAACTTGGCGGCATGACCTACGACGACGCCCTGGCCTTCTGGTACGGGCGGGTCAACTACGAGGTCCGGGCGGCCGGCCCCGGCGACCTCAAGCTGGAGCGGATGCGGGCCCTGCTCCGGCTCCTCGGCGACCCGCACGACCGGCTCCGGATCGTCCACGTCACCGGGACTAAAGGGAAAGGCTCGACCTGTGCCCTGCTGGCGGCCGCCCTCCGGGCGGCCGGCTACCGGGTCGGGCTGTTCACCTCGCCGCACCTGGAGCGGGTCGAGGAGCGCATCCAGGTCGACGGGGTGCCGATCACCGCCGCCGAGCTGGCCGCCCGGATGGCCGAGGTCGCCCCGACCGTGCGGGCGCTGGAGGCGGCCGGCCCGGGGCCGACGTTCTTCGAGATCGGGACGGCCCTCGGGTTCCTCCACTTCGTCCGCCGGCGGGTCGACGTGGCGGTGGTCGAGGTCGGGCTGGGCGGGCGGTTCGACAGCACCAACGTCTGCCGCCCGCTGGTGTCGGTCGTCACCTCGGTCGGGCTGGACCACACGGCCCAGCTCGGGAACACGGTTGAGGCCATCGCCCGGGAGAAGGCCGGGATCGTCAGGCGGCGGGTGCCGGTCGTCAGCGGGGTGACCGACCCGGGGCCGCGGGACGTGATCCGGCGGGCGGCCGCGGAGCTGGGGGCGCCGCTGTGGGAGCTGGGCCGGGACTTCCGGTACGAGTTCACCCCGGGCCACAGGCCGGGAGGCCTGTGCCACCAAGACACGCGGGCCGGGAGGCCTGTACTGCCGGGAATCGTTTTTGGTGGCACAGGCCTCCCGGCCTGTGAGCCTACCGGCCCGGTCGTCGAGGTGGTCACCGGCCGGCGTTACCCGCCGATGGCCCTGGGGCTGCTCGGCCGGCACCAGGCCCACAACGCGGCCGTGGCCGTCGCCGCGGTCGAGCGTCTGCGGGAGGCCGGGCTGTCGGTCCCGGACGGGGCCCTCGCCCGGGGGCTGGCCGGGGTCGTATGGCCGGCGCGGGTGGAGGTGGTGGCCCGGTCGCCGGCGGTGGTCCTGGACACCGCCCACAACGTCCCCAGCGCCGGGGCCCTGGTCGCCACCCTCCGAGAGTCGTTTCCGGCGGCCGGCCGGAAGGCGGTCGTCCTGGCCGTGTCGGCCGACAAGGACGTGGCCGGCATCCTGCGGGTGCTGGCCGGGTACTTCGACCACTTCCACCTGACCCGGTACGGGAACAACCCGCGGGCGGTGCCGCCGGAGAAGCTGGCCGAGGTCTTGGCCGGGATCGCCCCCGGGGCCGGGGCGACGGTCCACCCCGGGGCGGCGGCGGCGTGGGCGGAAGCCCGGGCGGCGGCCGGCCCGGCCGACCTGGTGTGCGTCACCGGGTCGGTGTTCCTGGCCGGGGAGCTGCGGCCCCACGTCGTTGCGGGGCTGCGGTAGCCGGACCCGGGGGGTTGGCCCGGGTCCGGCTT
>JAIEQN010000290.1 GCA_019747685.1 Gemmataceae bacterium | reverse complement strand
CCTAAAACCCGCTGATTAAGAGTCAGCTGCTCTACCAATTGAGCTAACGGGGCGTCGGCAGGAGTAGATATTATCGGGACCTCGGCCCGCCGCATCAAGAGCCGCCCGCGAAAATCCTACCCCTCACGGACACCACCCCGGGCCGCGGGTTCACTCCCGTCCCGGGAGCGCGGCCGTCCCGGCCGCTCCGCTCGGGTGCGGTGCGAAGAGCGGCCGGGCCGGCCGCGGTCACAGGAGAGGTCACGCCCCGATCACCCGGTCGGCGAACCGCTCCATCTCCTCCAACTGCGGGCTGCACTGGAGCAGCAGCAGGTCCACCCCGACGGCCGCGAACGCCGCCACCCGGTCCTGCACCTGCCCAGGCGTCCCGACCAGGCCGGCCCGCAGACCCCGGTTGCTCACCGAGTAATCCTCCAAGCTGACCCGCTGCTCCAACTGCGTCCCGGCCAACCACTGCTGGTAGTTCTTGTACCCGGCCGCCGACTGCTGCACGTCCGTGATTCGGGCCACCTCCGCCGCCGCCTCGGCCTCCGTTTCCCGCACGACGGCATACGCCGCGACGCCGCACTGCATCGGCGGCAAGCCGAGCCGGTCCCGCCGGGCGGCCATGTCGGCCACCTTCGCGGCGATCCGCTCCGGCGGGTCGCCGTGCATGACGTAGGCGTCGCACGTCCGGGCGATCAACTCCTTCGCGGCTTCGGACTCGCCGCCGGCGTAGATCGTCGGCCGCGGTCGGGTCAGCGGCTTCGGGGCCAGGGCCGTGTCCGTCACCTGGTAGTATTTCCCCGCGAAGGTAAACCGGTCCCGCTTCCACAGGTTGTCCACCACCGTCAGCCACTCGGCCGTCCGGCCGTACCGGTCGTCGTGCCGCTCGAAGTGGACCCCGTACTGGGCCGCCTCGTCCTTCCACCAGCTCGACACCACGTTGAGCGACAGCCGGCCGCCGCCGCCGATGTGGTCGATGTTGGCCGCCTGCTTGGCCAGCAGGGCCGGGTTGTGGAAGGTCGGGCGGACGGCCACCATGTACTCCAGTCGGTCGGTGACGGCGGTGAGGGCGGCGGCCGTACTCCAGGCGTCGAGCGACGGGGCGTCCTCGCCCTTGATGTCGTTCAGGTTCAGTTCGGCCACCAGTGTGAGGTCGTAGCCGATCCGCTCGGACCGTTGGGCCAGCCGCTTGCAGTAATCCCAGGACGCGGCCATCCCCTCGTCGGCGACGTTCCGCAGCCACCCGCCGAACACCGGCAGCCAGTACCCGTACCGCATGTGTGGCGTCCCCGGGACCGCCGGCCGGGCCGGCACCGGGATCATCATACCGCCCGCCGGTCAGAAGAGCCGCCGCTGGGCGGCGGGCTTGGCCAACGCGGTCATGAGCTTCCGCTGCGGCGAGCTGACCGGGTAGTCGGCCAGTTCGGCCGGCGTCACCCACCGGCCGGCGGCGTAGTACCCGGGGGTGAACCCACCGGCCCGAAGTACCGCTTCCACGCACGCCATGGTGATCGAGAACCGCGTCACCCCGTGCTTGACCGTCAACCGTTCGTCGCCCGGGTCCACGTCCAGCCCGGTCAGCTCCTTCGCCACCCGCACCGCCGCCTCGGTCAACGACTCGTCCTCCCGAACCGCCGCGTGCGGGACCTCCCACATGTTCTGCCACCGGGCCGCGTCCGCCGGCCGCTGGCACAGGAGGATGTGCCCGCCGTCGCGGACCACCACGCCGACCTCGTTCACGGCCACGATGTCCTTCGGCTTCTTCGGCGGCGGGATCACGTCCTGGAGGCCGTCCCGGTTGGCCACGCACCAGGCCTTGAGCGGGCACTCGCCGCACCGCGGGGCCGTCGGGGTGCAGACCAGGGCCCCCAGTTCCATCAGGGCCTGGTTGAAGTCGCCGGCCCGCTTCGCCGGCAGGACGGCCCCGGCCGCCGCCCACACCCAGGCCTTGCCCTCGCCCTCGCGGGGGTCGCCGGGGTAGCCGAACAGCCGGGCCAGCACCCGCAGGCTGTTCGCCTCGACGATCGGCAGCCGGCGGTCGAACGCCTGGGACAGGACCGCCCCGAGGATGTACCGGCCGACCCCGGGCAGGGCCGCCCAGACGGCCGGGTCGTCGGGCAGGCCGTCCGGGTGGTCGGCCACGAGCCGCTTGGCGGCGGCGAGGAGGTGCCGGGCCCGGCGGTAGTAGCCGAGGCCCTCCCAGAGCTTGAGGACCTGTTGCTCGTCGGCCGCGGCCAGGACCCCGACCGAGGGGAAGGCGGCCAGGAAGCGGGTGAAGTACGGGACGACCGCCGCCACCGTGGTCTGCTGGAGCATGACCTCGCTGACCCAGATGCGGTACGGGTCGCGGTCGGCCCGCCACGGGAGGTCGCGGCGGTGGCGGTCGAACCAGCCGAGGAGCTTCGCGCGGGCCGCCGAGAGGGTTCGCCCGGACCAGCCTTCGGGGAGTGTGAAGTTCAAGGGTTCGAGTGGGAAGTTCGTCGGTGGAAACGGAAGCCCCCGCGGGGGGTCCGCGGGGGCGTGCGGGTGGCCTGGTCGTTACTGCCCACTGCCGGCTGCCCATTGTGCTCAGCGGGGCCGCCGCATGTACTTGCGGAGGATTTCGCTGGCCGCGGACGACGTGTCCTCCTTGGTCGGGGCGGCCGGCTTCTTCGGGTCCGGCTTGGCCCCGGCGGCGGCCGCCTCGGCCTCCGCCTTGATCGCGGCCGCGGCCGGCAGGTCGATCACCGTGCTGCCGCCGGGGACCTCGCCGTCGTCCATCCCCAGGAGCATGGCGGCCAGCCGGTCCTGCTCGTCGGCGTAGGTCTGGGGCTGGGCCGGCGGCGGGGCCTCCTTCGGGCCGGCGGTCAGGGCCGGCGACTCCTTCGACCCGGTCCGGGCCGCCGGGCGGCCGGCCGGCATCGGGGTCAG
>JAIEQN010000596.1 GCA_019747685.1 Gemmataceae bacterium | reverse complement strand
GGCCCGCCGGCCGTCCCGCCGGGGGCTAGGCCGCCCGGGTGACGCGGGGGGTTGTCGCCGGTCCTGGTGGCGGGCCCGCTATACCCGGCCGGTGAATCAGGGGGGGTGCGGTGGAGAACGTCACGGAGTTCACCCTGCTGGTCGGGCTGGGGTCGGTCGGGGCCGGGTTCCTGGGGGCCCTCACCGGGCTGGGCGGCGGGGTGGTCCTCGTCCCGCTGCTGGTCCTGGCCTTCAACGTGGACATCCGCTACGCCATGGGGGCCTCGCTCGTCTCGGTCATCGCCACCTCGTCGGCGGCGGCCGCCGCCTACGTCAAGGAAGGGTTTACCAACATCCGCATCGGCATGTTCCTGGAGGTGGCCACCACCTTCGGGGCCGTGGCCGGGGCCTTCGTGGCCCTGTACGTCGGCGGGTCGGCCATCGCCGTCGTCTTCGGGGCCGTCCTGCTGGCGTCAGCCTACCTCTCGCTCCACCGCCGCCGAGAGGCCGGCCCGGCCGGCGGGCCGGACCCGGTGGCCGCCCGGCTGCGGCTGGACGGCACCTTCCCCACCCCGGCCGGGCCGGAGGCGTACCACGTCCGCCGGGTCCCCCTCGGGTTCGGCCTGATGTTCGTCGCCGGCGTCCTGTCCGGGCTGCTGGGCATCGGGTCCGGGGCGTTCAAGGTGCTGGCGATGGACCAGGCCATGCGCATCCCGTTCAAGGTGTCCACCACCACCAGCAACTTCATGATCGGCGTCACCGCCGCGGCCAGCGCCGGCATCTACCTGGCCCGGGGGTACATCGACCCCGGCTTGGCGATGCCGGTGATGCTCGGGGTGACGCTCGGGTCGGTGGCCGGGGCCCGGCTGCTGCCCCACGCCCGGCCGCGGGTGCTGCGGGTCGTCTTCGCCGCGGTGATCGTGGCCCTGGGGGTCGAAATGCTCTACCGGGGCCTGACCGGGAAGCTGTGAGATGAGTGCCGCCGACCAACACCGCCGGGAAGAGCGGTTCGAGCAGTTCCTGGGCACCCTGCTGCGGGCCGGGGTGATCCTGGCCGCTTCGGTCGTGCTGTTGGGCGGCGTCCTGTACCTGGCCCGGCACGGCGGCGAGCCGCCCGAGGGCAAGGTCTTCCGGGGCGAGCCGGCCGACCTCCGCGACCCGGCCGCGATCGTCCGGGCAGCCGCCGGGCTCGACGGCCGGGACGTGATCCAGCTCGGGCTGCTGCTCTTGGTCGCCACGCCGGTCGCCCGGGTCGGCTGCTCGGTGGTCGGCTTCCTCCGCGAGCGGGACGCCACCTACGTCGTCCTGACCCTGATCGTCCTCGCCGTCCTGCTCTACAGCCTCGTTTTCCGCTGAGGCCGTGGGTACACTCGCCGCATGCCCAGCTACTTCCGCGATGTCGACCCGCGGGAACTCCGGCCGCCGCACTCACGACCCGTCGCCGACCCGGCCAAGTTGGCCCGCCAGATCGCCCAATTCGGGGCGTCCACCGCCGGGATGCCGCCGCCGGAGGTGTACGAGGGGACGGACGGGGTGCTGGTGGTGTACGATGGGGTGACGCGGGCCACCCGGGCCGCCATGCTCGCTCCGGGGACGCTCATCCGGGTGCGGGTCGTCGGCCGCATCCGCCGGGCGTTCGGGCCGGACCCGAAGATCGGAGATCAGGTTCCATGACCGCCACCCCGACCCAGCGCGAAGCACTGGCCGTGATCGCGGAAATCCTGGCCGTCGCCCCGGACCTCCGGCTCGGCCAACTCCTGGCGTTCCTGCCGCTCCTGTGCGAGGACCGGGCCGGCCGGTCGCTGTGGGATGTCGAGGACGACGAACTGCTGCCGGTGCTGTACTCGCACCGGGACGAGATGGCCGACCGCTCGCCGGACCCGGCCGTCACGCCGCCCGGGTGACGCGGGGGGTGTCGCCGGTCTGGTCGGCCGCCCAGGCCGCCCACCGGGGCCAGCCCCGGCCGTCGCCCGGCACCACCTGCCCCACCAGCCGGCCGCCCGCCGCCCCCGTTACCAGGGGCAGGTTGCCCGCGACCCCGTCGGCCGTCAGACCAGCCAGCACCGCCGCCCCGGCCGCGTTCCGCCCCAGCGGCGGCACCCCCGCCTCGTCCGACCGGGCCACCGGCAGCCCGTCGAATTGCCCCTGCACCAACTGGAGCAAGAGGCCGTTGCGGGTCCCGCCGCCGGATAGGAACACCCGCCGCGGGCCGGCCGCCGGCGGCAGCCACTGCCGACACGCCCCGCCCACCGCCCGGGCGACCAGGTGCGTCGCCGAGCAGAGCAGGTCCGGCAGCCCGGCCCCGGCCCGGCGGGCGGCGTCGAACGCGGCCAGCAGGAAGCCCCGCCCGAAGGCGTCGGCCGGGACCGCCTTCGGCGGCTTCCGCCCGAAGTACGGGTGGTCGAGCCAGCGGTCGAGCAATTCGTCTCGCACCCGCCCCTGCACGGCCGTCCGGCCGCCGGGGTCGGTCGGCTCCCGGCCGCGGGTGCCGTGGTACGCCAGGGCGTCGAGCAGGGCGTTGCCCGGCCCGGCCTCGAACCCGACCGCCGCCGACACCTTCCCCCCGGCCGGCACGAACACCACCCCGGCGACGGCCCCGAGGTGGACGAGCAGCCGGTCTTCGGACTCGTGGCGGAATAGGAGGTAGTCGGCGAGAGCCGTAATGAGGTGGCCGGAGCCGCCGGCGGCCCGGTCCCGGCCGCGGAAGGCGTGGACGACGGTGAGGCCGGTCTGCTCGGCGAGCCGGTCGGCGACTTCGGCCCACGGGAGGACGGCCTCGCCCCGCGGCCGGGCCGGGTCGAGCAGCCCGGCGGCGAACACCTCCCGGGCCGACGCCCCGGCCTGGGCCAGCACGACCCTGGCCGCCTGCACGGCGGTGTCGGCCACCGCCCGGGTCAGGTCGGCGGCCGGCG
>JAIEQN010000534.1 GCA_019747685.1 Gemmataceae bacterium | reverse complement strand
GCCGACAGCGAACGCCCCGGCGTCTACACCAACGGCCAGCAGCGCTGGCTCCTCTGCTCGAACGTCGACACCCACCGGCTCTTCGACGAGGAACTCGACCGGCTCGGGTTCCAGCTCAAGGAGTGGACCTGGGACGGCGGCCGGGCCGACCTCCTGATGACCGTCACCACCGGCCGGAAGGTCATGGGCGACCGGCCGTTCCCGAACATGCCGCTCATCAACGACAAGCTCCGGCCGCTGTTGCGGGTGCTGTCGGCGTTCGAGCGGGACGAGTACCGGCACCTCGGGCGGGTGGTCGTTCACGCCGTCGAGGCGACGGCCCGGAACTTCGCCCGGGGCGAGACCGAGGCCGAGGTCGCCGGCCAGCTCGGGCACCGGCTCTTGCGACGCGGGGCCGAGCCGGCGGCCGTCAGCGTCACCGCCGACGCCCGCGGGTCGCGGTTCCGCCGGGCCGGGTTCACGGATGTGCCGGTTGAGAAGGCGTGCGTGATCCAGGCGACCGCCCAGCGGGGCGGGCTGTACGCCACCTGTTCCCGGGCGGTCAGCTTCGGCCCGCCCGAGCCGGCCTTCCGCACCGCCTATGACCTGGCGGTGAAGCTCGCCGCGGTCTACCGGGCCGGTTCTGTCCCGGACGGGTCGATCGCGGCCGCCGGGCAGGCCGGGGCCGGTCTCTTGGCCGGGACCGAGTGGGAGTTCGACGGCCGGCTCAGCCAGCCCGGCTACGGCACCGGCCGGTTCCCGGCCGAAGAACTCCGCCGGGGCGGGCAGGAGGAGCCGTTCATGCCGGACCAGCCGGTCGTCTGGCAGCCCCGGGTCGGGCCGGCGGCGGTGACGGACACGGTGTTGGTCGGGATGGCCGGGGCCGACCCGATCACCCCGCCGGAGGACTGGCCGTTCAAGCGGGCGGTCCTCCGCGGCCGGCCCTACGACATCCCAGACGTCCTGGTCCGGGAGAGGTAAGCGGCGAGCCGGTACCCTGCCACCCCGCATCAAACCGGATAGCTTGTCTGATTGTCCAGGCGGTCGTTTCCGGCCGTACCCGGTTATGCCCGACTACCTGGCCGTTGACCGAAACTCCCAACCCGGGTGAAATTTGGGGCTGGGCGGCCGATTTCCGATGGGATACCACCCCCTCCCCCCCTCTATTTTCACCGCCCCCTTCCCGCTGCGGTTTCACTAAGAATTCTAGTGTTTTCTCGCCGAGTCTGCTCGGCGGGGCTGTCGTGCTCGGTCGCCCGGCCGGACCGAACCCGCTACCCGGTCCGCTGTTGCGTCGTCACACCCGCACGCCCGTACCCGGCTGTACTCGGCCTCCATGCCACGGAATCACCCCCTGACCGGGCCACCGCGGGCTTATCTGTACACCTGTACCATACACTCCCGTTCGCCGGTGTCAAACCCGAATCGGTTGTCCGGCCACCCCGGCGTCGGTCGGTGTCGTACAACACCACCGCCCCGGCCGGCCCGCGCCGGCCGCTCACCCGGTTCCCCACGGAGGCACCGATGACGCGGACGTTCGGCGCGGCGGTGGTCGGCCTGTTGGCGGTGGCGGTCGCGCAGGCCCACTTCGTCTACCTCGTCCCGGCCGAGGACGGGTCGGCGGTCAAGCTGGTGTTCAGCGACACCCTCGACCCCGACACCAACGTGAACATCGAGAAGGTAGCCAACACCAAGCTGACGGTCCGGGACGCCGCGGGTAAAGAGACGCCGGCCACGATGAAGAAGGGCGACGGGTTTTACGAGGTGGCCGTCCCGGGGGCCGGGTCGCGGGTGGTGTACGGCGTGGCCGAGTACGGCGTCCTCCAGAAGGGCGACGCCAAGCCGTTCCGGCTGGCCTACTACCCGAAGGCCGTCCTCGGCGGGCCGGCGGACAAGCCGGTCGGCGGGCCGCTGAAGGCGGAAATCCTGACCGACGGCGGGGCCGGGAAGGTCCGGTTCCGGGTGCTCCACGACGGCAAGCCCGTCGACGGCGCCGAGGTGTCGGTGCTGGTGCCGGGATCGGGGAAGACCGAGCGGAAGGCCGTGAAGACCGACGCCCAGGGGTACACCGAGCCGTTCGCGGCGGCCGGCCGGTACGGGGTCAACGCCCGGGTGACGGAGACGGCCGCCGGCGAGCTGGCCGGGAAGAAGTACGAAGAGACCCGCCACTACGCGACGCTGGTGGTGGACGTGAAGTAACAAGAGCACAGGCCGGGAGGCCTGTGCCACCAGGAACACCGCACAGGCCGGAATGCCTGTGCCACCAGGAACACCGCACAGGCCGGAATGCCTGTGCTACACAACCTCTGATCCTGGTGGCACAGGCATTCCGGCCTGTGCGGAGGCCCAGCATGGACCGTTCCCTGATCGAGCAGTACGCGGCCGGGGCGACCGTCCCCGCGGACCTCATCCGCGGCCTCTCCGCGGCCGACCTGGACGCCCGGCCGGAGCCCGGCCGGTGGTCGCTCCGGCAGCTCGTCGTCCACCTGCTGGACAGCGACCTGGTCGGGCCGACCGGATGAAGCGGGTGGTCGCCGAGCCGCGGCCGACCCTCCTGGCCTACGACCAGGACGCCTTCGTCGCCCGGCTCGGGTACGACCACGTCGACCCGGCGGCCGCGGCCGAGCTGTTCGCCCTCAACCGCCGGTACGTGGCCGACCTGCTGCGGCGGCTGCCGGACGAGGCGTTCGCCCGGGTCGGCGACCACACCGAGAACGGCCCGATGACGCTGGGGGAGCTGGTCGCCAACTACATCCGGCACGTCGAGCACCACGCCGCCTTCGCCCGGCGGAAGCGGGGGCTACTGGGGAAAGATTCGTAGGGTGGGTCCGGGCGGTACGGAGTACCGCCCGGACCCACCCTAGGAGGTTACCGAATGCGGAAGGAGGGGGAGTCGAACCCCCAAGGC
>JAIEQN010000458.1 GCA_019747685.1 Gemmataceae bacterium | reverse complement strand
GGCCAGGGCGGCAATGCGGGTGGCGCGCATGAAGGGGGGCAGCCGCGGACGGGACGGTATCCGCCGAATTGTACCCCGGCCCGGCCGCGGGGGGAAGTGACCCGGCCGGTCAATGGGCCGGGGCGGCGCTCCCGCCGCCCCGGCCGTGGACACCGCCGGCCGCCCGGGGCTAGTAGTCGCTCGGGGTGACCAGCCCGTCGGACCCGTGCCCGAGCAGGTTGAACACCCCCGGGTCGACCCCGTACCGGACCGACCGGACCGACCCGTCGCCGAACGCGACGTTGATCCCGCTCGGGTGCCGGGACCCGAACAGGAACTTCATGTTCCAGTCGTTCGGGGCGCACCCGGTGGTGGCCAGCTTACAGTCCTGCATCGGGTTGTTCCCGTACGACGGGTGGGTGACGGTCGACCGGAAGGTGTTGTCGTCGAACCCGTGCAGGGCCCCCTTGTCGTCCGACGACGCCCCGCCGGACCCGATCGGGAAGAACTTCTCGGCGATCGCCATGGTGTTCGACGACCCGTCGGTCAGGCTGGCGAAGGTGGCCGCCGGGAACCGGACCCGGCCGGACTGGTCGTAGTCCCCGCTCCACCCCTGGCCGTTGATGACCCCGTAGAACCGCCCGCCGTCGCCCCAGAACACGTCCTCCGGGGTGACGCTCCCCGGGACGATCGGCAGCCGGGGCGGCGGGATGACCCCGGCGTAGTCGTTCTTCACCCACCGCCACGAGTCCTGGATCTGGCCCTGCCGGCGGGACGGGCACAGGTAGATCTTCGGCTGGGAGTCGTTCAGGAACGTCTGGCCGAACGGCGGGCTGCCGCTCCAGTTCTGGTTCTGGTCGATGGCCGCCACCCGCGACCCCTCGGGGAACGCGTTCCGGTTGACCGGCGGGACGGACAGTTGGAGCGGGTACATGGCCAGGGTCTCCCCGGCCCGGATGTCCAGCGCCTTGTACTGGGCGTCCAGCTCGACGTACGGCAGGATCTGGTACAGCCACCCGGCCGTCTGGTTGGTCGCCGCGATCGGGGCCCCGCCGAGGTCGTACGTCGGCCCCTCCCGCCAGCTCCCGCCCCCGGTCGGGAACTTCTGGTTGGCCGACTCGAAGTTGTGGACCGCCAGCCCCATCTGCTTCAGGTTGTTCTGGCACTGGGCCCGGGCGGCCGCCTCCCGGACCTTCTGCACCGCCGGCAGCAACAACCCGATCAGGATCGCGATGATCGCGATCACCACCAACAGCTCGATCAGCGTGAACCCGGCCGGACTCCGGCCTCGTACGAATCTCGTCATCTCCCACCCTCCGGTATGAAAGGGACCGATCAACCGCGCGGCCCGGGCGGGCCGCGCCCCCGTAACAGGCTCCGCCGTCACCCGCCGAACTCGGGCACCGCCTCCTTCAGCTCCGCCCGGGTGATCTCCCGGGGGCGGGTGCCCATCCCCCCGACCACCATGTGCTTCCCGTCCACCCCGTCCCGCTCGTAGAAGATCACCTTCATCGCCCCCATCTTGGCCATCATCGCGTTGGCCGGCTTGGCCAGCCCGTACGGCTGGTTGTCCCGGGGGGAGACGAACATCCCGTCCAGCTCGCCGCCGCTGATCCCCATCTTCTGGAGCTCGTCCGCCGGCAGCGTCTTGGCCCACGTCTTCAGCTCGTCGGCCGACCCCGGGATGGTCGGGTCGGCCGCCGCCGCCTTGCCCGGGCCCGGCTTCGGGGCCGGGGCCTTGGCGGTCTTCTTGGTGTGCTTCGACTGGTACGCCGAGTACAGCTGCACCAGGTGCATCAGGTTCTGGTCGGTCACGTCCGGCGGCGGCTGCTCCGGCGGGTTGCTGGAGCACCCGGCCGCCACCAGCACGGCCGTCGTCAGGAACAGGGCCGGGCCGACCCGGCGGGAGAGAGTCATCGTTGCGCCCTCGCGTATGAAAAGGAGTCGGGGGCCGGCCCCCGGCCCGCCGCTACCGCAGTTCCAGCCGGGCCGGGCCGGGGTTCGCCCCGTCCCACACCCGGACCACCCCGCCCACCCCGCCCGTCGCCACCTGCTTCCCGTCCCGGGTGGCGGCGGCCGCGAACAGGTGCGGGCCGGCCCCCTGCAGCTCGTGCCGCCGGGCCTTCTTCTCCACGTCCCACACCCACGCCGACCCGTCCTCGCAGGCCGTCACCAGCCCGGCCGCGGCGAACACGATCGCGTTCACCCGGTCCCCGTGCCCCTCCAGCCGGGCCACCGGCTTCAGCGCCGCCGGGTCCCACACGACCACCGCGTTGTCCTGCCCGCCGGTCGCCAGCACCTTCCCGTCCGGGCTGACCCCCAGGGATACCACCCCGACCCCCGGGGCGTGGGCGGCCGCCGGCCCGACCGGCTGGCGGGCGGCCGCGTCCCACACCCGGACCGACCCGTCCACCGCCCCGGTCACGAACCGCTTCCCGTCCGGCAGGAAGGCCACCGCCGTGACCGTGTCCCCCGGGTCCTCCAGGGCGGCAACTTCCTGGCCCGCCGCCGGGTCGAACAGCCGGAACTCGCTCCGCACGTTCCCCCGCCGGTCGGCGTAGGGGTTCGGGTCCCCGGCCGCCACCGCCAGCAGGTTGCCGTCCGGCGACCAGGCGACCGAGGTGGGCGGGGCCTTGAGGGTGCTCAGGGTGTGGACCACCTGCCCGGTCCCGGCGTCCCAGATCACCACCGACCGGTTGATGCACCCGCCGGCCAGCCGCTTGCCGTCCGGCGAGAACGCCACCGCCGACACCCGGTTCGGGGCCGCCAGCGTGTGCCGGAGGCCCCCCCCCGCCGGGTCATACACCTTGACCTGGTCCCCGTTGGCGGCCGCCAACTGCGTCCCGTCCGGGGAGAACGCCAGGGCGTCCACCGGGGCCGACCCGGTCCCCGCGGCGGCCCCGCCCC
>JAIEQN010000469.1 GCA_019747685.1 Gemmataceae bacterium | reverse complement strand
CCGGGTCCTCCGGCGAGGCGGGCGTCCTCACCGCCCGTTGTACCCGGACCCGATTTACGAGACAGACCCTAGCCCCCCACTCCGTGCGGCAAAACACGGGGCTGACGCCTCCGCTCGCCCGGTCGGTTAGACTTCCGGCATCACGGCCCCGTCACCGACCACCGTATTCCACTGCCGGACCCGCCAGTCGGTGACGAGGCCGTTCCGGACGTAGGGGTCGGCGGCCGCGAACGCCCGGGCGGCCGCCGCGTCGCGGAACACCAACACCGCACCGTCGGCCGGGTCGGCCAGCGCCCCGGCCAGGACCAACTCGCCCCGGGCGTGGGCGCCCCGGACCAGGGCCAGGTGGTCGGCCCGGTGGGCCGGCCGTCGGGCCAGGTAGTCCGGGGCGGCGTCGTAGAACAACAGGTAATGCATCGTCACTTCTTGAACATCGGGCCGTTCCGGTCGCCGCGGGAGAGCATGTAGGCCATCAGGTCTAACACCTCGTTCTCGGCGAACGTGTCCAACAACCCGGCCGGCATCATCGACAGTTTCGACGGCTTAATGGTGTCGATGTTGTTCCGGTTCACGTTCACCGTCGACCCGGGTTCCAACATGTTGGTGTTGATCATCACCGTGTTGTCGTTGAGGTTGACGATCCGGCCGACGACGACCCGGTCGTCCAGGGTCCGGATCTCGACCGCTTGGTACTGGTCGCTCACCTCCTTGCTCGGGTCGACGACCGACTCCAAGAGGTCCCGCGGGCTGAACCGGCCGGCCACCCCGGTCAGGTCCGGGCCGTAGCTCCCGCCCTCGTTGTCGAACCGGTGGCAGCCGAAGCACTTGGCCTGGGCGAACAGCTTCCGCCCGCGGTCGAAGTCCCGCCCGCCGGTCAACCCCTTCTCCAGCGTCGGGGCCAGGTCGGCAACGGTGTACGCCTTCACGAACGGCCGCGGCTCGTCGTCCGGCAGCTTGACCGCCCCGGGCTTGGCGTCGATCAGCGGCTTCAGGGCGGTCTGCTCGTCGGCCGACAGGGTGGCCACCGCGTCGGCCTTGATGAGCCGCAGGAACCCGGCGAAGCTGGCCCCGCCGCGGTGGTTGGCTGCCTTCAGGAACCAGGTGAAGTAGTCCTTGCGGAGTTCGGGCGTCCAGCCGGCCTTCAGCACCCGCAACGCCCGGACGTACTCCAGTTGTTCCTCCTGGGTCGGGGCGGCGGCCAACAGCTTCATCGTCTTGGCGGCGGCCGACGGGGCTTCCAGGTAGATCATGAGCTGGCACAGCTCACCGTTGACGAACCGGCCGGCGGCCGGGAACGCCGGGTCGAACTTGGCGATCACCGCCTGCCGCTCACTCTCGGTCGGCGGGCCGAAGCGGTTGAACAGGACGTGGTAGACCCGGATCAGGTCGAGCTTCTGGGCGTTGTCGAGCTTGGCGAAGTCGATCTTGTTCAACGCCGCGACGATCTTGCCCCGCAACGCCGGGTCGGCCGGTGGGTCGGTGGGCTTACGGTGGAACGGGTCCGGGGCCGAGACCCGCGTCAGGGCCAGCAGCGACAGGATGGCCTTCTCGGGGTCGGTCTCGGCCAGGGCCTTGTCCGCCCACAGCTTCGGGTTCCGGTGTTCCAGGGCGACCCGGGCCGCGTACCGGGTCAGCCGGTCCTTGTCCCCGAGGTAGCCCCAGGCGACGTTCTCGCCGCCCTGAAACCCCGGGGTGTGCAACTTCTCGACCATCCGTCGGACGCTCCGGTGGATGTCCGCGTCGCCCGCCCGCGCCCGGGCAGCGAGCTGCTCGTCGTCTTCCTTGAGCGGGTCCGGCTTCGGGCCGGTGTACGTCACCCGGTACAGGCCGCTCTTGGTCTTCCGCCCGCCGATGGCGAAGTACAACGCCCCGTCGGTCGGGTTCACCACGAGGTCGGTCAGCGGCAGCGGGTTGCCGGTGACGAACTCCTCGGCCTCGGCCTTGTACCCGCTCCCGCTCGGCGTCATATGGACGGCGTACAGCTTCCCGTAGCTCCAGTCGCAGATGTAGAAGGCGTCCTGGTACTTCTGCGGGAACTTGGCCCCGTACCCGAAGCACACGCCGGTCGGCGACCCCGGGCCGATGTCCAGGATCGCCGGCACGCTGTCCGGGTAGTAGGCCGGCCACTTCCCGGCCCCGTTCCGCCAGCCGAACTCGCTCCCGCTGGTGACCAGGCACACCCGGGTCGGCCGGTACCACGGGGTGTTGAAGTCCCACTCCATGTCGGCGTCGTAGGTGAACAGGTCGCCGTCTTTGTTGTACGCCGCGTCGTACTCGTTCCGGAACCCGACGCTGAACAGCTCCCAGTTCTTGCCGTCGGGCGTCACGTTGTAGATCGCCCCGCCCGGCCCGAGGACGCCCTTCATGAACCCGTTCCCGTCCGGCAGCCGGGGCAGCAGGTGGTCCTCGCCCCAGGCCGGCGGCACCCGGGTGGTGTCGAACTTGGTCAGCTTGGTCTGGTTCCCGTGGATGACCGTCAGCCGCTTGCCGTCCGGGTGCATCATGACCGCGTGCGGGCCGTGCTCCCCGCCGCCGACGAACTCGCGGAGCAGCTCGACCCGGTCGAGGGCGTCGCGGCCGTCCGAGCTGGTGACGCGGTACAGCCCGTTCTTGACCCCGGGCGGCCCGCCGTTGACGACGACGTACAGGGCGTCGAACGCCCACAGCAGCCCCTGGGCCCCGCCGATCGGGGTCGAGAGCTTCTCGACCTTCGTCTCGCCGGTGGTGCCGACCGGGGCCGGCGTCACCCGGTACAGCCCGCCGTACTGGTCGGAGGCGATCAGCCGGCCCTTCGGGTCGACGCACAGGCAGACCCACGACCCCTGCTGGTCCTTCGGGACCGAGTACAGCAGCTCGACCTTGAACCCCTT
>JAIEQN010000090.1 GCA_019747685.1 Gemmataceae bacterium | reverse complement strand
GCCACCAAGACTGTTGATTTGGTGGCACAGGCCGGGAGGCCTGTGCCACCAAGACTGTTGATTTGGTGGCACAGGCCTCCCGGCCTGTGCTCCTCTACTTCGGCCGCCGGTAGAACCGGTTGGCCAGCAGCGCCTCGAAGACCAGCAGCATCAGCACCCCGATCAACAGCCACGGGAATAGGTCCACCGGCGTCTTGAACTGGTCGGTCCCGGTCAGCACGTCCGCGAGCTTCACGTCCTTGCCGACCGGGACGACCGTACCCGGCCCGGTCAGGTCCTCGACCCCCGCGGCCGGGACCTTCGCCAGGTTGCTCTCGTCGGCCGGCGGGTTCAGCCCGAATCCCTCTCGCCAGTCCGGGGCCGGGCCGGTCAGGGTGAAGTTCCCGGGGGTGTTCGTCCGGGGCGGCCCGAGCCGCAACTCGGCCTGCCGCTCGGCCGGGGTGATCCGGGCCTCGTCCAGGGCGACGCCCGGCCCTTCCAGCACCAGGTTGTCCCGCTTCCCGGCCAGCAGCTTGGCCAGCGGGACCACGACCGTCTGACCCGTCGTGTAGTTGAAGTTGGCGTCGGCCGTGCTGCCGGCCGCGTACCGCAACAGCAGTTCCGGGAAGACGACCGACCACGAGTTCAGGGTGTCCCAGTAGTCGTTCCACTCCGGGTCGGCGGCCGACGGGACGTGCAGCCGGGTGGTCAACAGAATGACCTGGCCCCGGGGCGTCTTGTCCTTGGCGTCGAGGACCGACCGCTCCAGCACGGCCGGTCGCCGCTTGGCCGGTTGGTCGGCGTCGTCGTAGGCCACGACCACCTGCCCGTCGGCCCGGGGCTCGACCTCCCAGTACCGCGACACCCGCCGGGGGCTCTTGACGAAGTCGATGTTCCCGGCCCGCTTCGCGTCCCGGACCGGGGCGAGCATGGGGTGCTGCAACGCCCGGTCGTCGTCCTCGGCCAGCACCGACCAGACGACCCCGGCCGACCGGTCCTTGGCCTTCGGGTCCTTCGGCCGGGGGAACGCCTCGGCCGTGTTGACGACACCCTTCAGGGCACCGGGCATGAGGGCGACCGCCGCCTCGCCGTTGTACTCGTCGAGCGCCGTCCGCCCCGGCGGTCCGGGGACGACGACCAACTTCCCGCCGGCCTCGACGTACTGGCGGAGGGCGTCCCACAGCGGGGCCGGCCGGGCGACCTCGAACAGCACCACCGCCTCGAACGCCTGGAGGTCGTCGGTCCGGGTCTTGGCCGGGTCGGCCGGGTCCGGGACGGTCACGGCCGGGCGGCCGTTGGCGGTCTTCACCGCCCCGGGCGTGACCACCTCGGCGGCGAACTCGCCCTTGGCGTCGAGGGCCAGCTTCCAGAACGCGGCCGCGTCCGGGTCGTCGGCGATCGTCAGCACCCGCCGGGGCTCGGCCGTGCGGAAGGTGAAGAACCGGACGTTGTCGGCCGGCAGGGCGTCCTTCGTCTCCAACTCGAACCGGACCTGGTGCAGCCCCGGCTTGAGGTCGCGGAACTCGAACCCGACGGCCCGGGACTGGCCGTCCGGGACGGCGACCTCCTTCGTCAGCGGCTCGCGGGCGTCGTCCAGGTAGGCCCGGACGGTCGCCGGGGCGTCGAGGCCGGCGGCGGCCACGGTCACGGTGACGCCGGCCGGCTGGTTGGCCGGGACGACCTGGGACCGGCCGGCGGTCATCTCGGCCGCCGTCAGGGCGACGTTCACCGGCCGGTCGGTGCCCACGTCGATGACCGCGTGGGCGACCTTCGGCTCGGGGACGGCGTCCCGCAGCTTCTTCAGGTCCTCGACCCGGGCCGGGTCCCAGGACGACGCCGCCCGGTCGGTGAACACGGCCACCAGCCGGGGCAGCGGCTCGGCCCCGTCGGACTCGGCGTCGACCGTCTTGAGGAGCTGGTAGGCGGCGGCCAGGCCGGCGGTGACGGGCTGCGTCCCGCCGACGGCCCCGGCCTGGGCACGTTTGAGCAGGTCTTCGAGCCGGCCGCGGGCGTCGGAGACGGACGGCAGCCAGTCGCCGGTCGGGTCGCCGGTCTCGACCACCGCCACCCGGGACCCGTCGGGCAGGTCGTTGACCAGCTCCAGGGCCCGCCGGGCGGCCTCCTCCAGGTGGGACTCGCGACCGTCGGCGTACCCCATGCTCGGGCTGGTGTCGATCACCAGGACGACGGCCAGCGGCTGCTCGCCGGTCAGGGTGATGAGGCCGGTGCTGAGGACGGTCGGCTGGTACAGGGTGAGGGCGAACAGGGCGATCAGGAGCATCCGCAGGGCGAGCAGGAGGAAGTGCCGCAGCCGGAGCTTGCGCTGGTTCGTCTTGAGCCGCTGGCGGAGGAACCGGAAGGCCGGGAACGGGAGCCGCTTCGGCTCCTGCTTCATGATGAGGTGCAGGAGGATTGGCAGCCCGACCAGGGCCGCCCCGACGAGCAGGATCGGGTGCATACCGTCAGTTTACCCGGTCGGCCGGCAGGCCGTCAGGTCCGGGACCGCGTGTCACCCGCCGGGTGCCGCCGGCACCGGCCCCGCGGCGCGGTCCAGGACGGCGTCGTGAGCCGCGGGTCGGCCGGGGACCCGGGCCTCGACCACCCGCCCCGGCTTCGCCCGGTCGCTCGGGACCCACCGGTCGCGGAGCCGGAGGAACGGCCGCTCCACGAGCCGGGACAGGACCACGCCCCAGGCGAGCGTCAGCAGCACGAAGACGACGCCCCGCACGTCGAGGGCGACCCCGGCCCGCCGGGCGACGAGGCGGTTCAGCACGTCCCCGCCGGCCCAGACCAGCGGCAAGGTTGCCGCCTGGGCCAGGTAGATCGTGTACGAGTAGACGCCGACCCACCCCAGCCCGCGGGCGGCCCACCCGACCGGCCCCCGGGCG